>JAVEVN010000010.1:0-14278 GCA_034005025.1 Candidatus Izemoplasmatales bacterium
CCGATCTGCAAAGTTATTTAAGCGATTCTACAGAATTAAATCTGGAAGGAGTAGAACAGTTATTGCTTAGGATCGTAAGCAATAAGCCACAATACTCAAGTATAGAGTTCTTAAATCTATCCGGTCAACAAGTCATTTGGATGAACCGTATCGGTGGCGAAATACAATTCACTGAATCTGAGAGCTTATTATCTAGAAGCGATGAAGAATATTTTAATGTGGCTAATACTCTAACTAATCAAGAGTTGTACATACTGCCTATTTTCTTTGACAATATCTCCGGTTTTAGCGTTCCTATGACCGGTTTAGTAATGCCGGTTTATGACTCAAATGATGACAAACAAGGATATTTAGTTTTGAATTATAATGCTAATTTTCTTTTAAGCATTTTTGACGAGTATGTCAATGAGCAGTCAGAATTCATTGAAATAGGCATTTTAATCGATGGCGATATTTGGGAAGTTACTGACAATTTTAACAATTTACTATTAAATCAAAGCGAAAATACCGATTATTTATATTCAGATGATGAAAGAATTATAAAAAGCGATATTTTGCTATCAGAAATTCTCGATGGCAGCATTAAAAATGAAGATGATTTTTATCAGATCTACGCAGTAATCGATTTTGATGGAGTTATCGATGAATTCGGTGGTTTCATACTTAAAAACAATTATATGGTTTATGTATTTAACTTTTTCTCTATAATCGTGATACTTTATGTTGCTTGGCTATTAAAAAGCAAAAGCGATGATAGAATTTTATTAAACGCCAACATGTATCTATCCGATAGAAATAACGATGGAGTTTTAATAACGAATGATGCGGCTGAAATCACTTATGTCAATGAAGCTTTCGAAGAAATATATGGTTATAAATCCAGCGAAATTAGAGGTCAAAAACCAAGCAAAGTATTAGGCTTAATAAATTATGGAATCAAAGGCTCGGTTATGAAAACCAAGGAAGTATTCCAAAAGAATGTTTGGAACATAGCCAAGAGCGGAATATTAATCTTAAAGAATTTAAGTATCAAGCCGGAAACAAATGCCAGTCAGAATATTAAACATTATCTAGCAATCTACTCAGAACCATCAATCGATATCGACAATTTAGCTTTTTCATCAAATTATGATGCGATAGAAACTTATAAATTATTTGCTAAAGCTTTTGAAAACGAAGAGATGAAAACCAATAAATCTTGTTTTATGGCAATAAGAACATTTAATGAAAAAAGCAAAAAAATATATGGAAATTTTTCTTCTAAGAATCTAAGTCCTTATGCTTTTGCGGAGTTCTTAAAAGATAATTTAAGCCCTGACTATAAAATAGCTGTACCAATCGCTAATTATTTAATTGTATACGTTTCTTTAGAAACAATCGGTGATACAATTGAAGAAATGGCTGAGAAAATTACTGACCTAATTGAAAAATATAAACGTCAGCCTAATATTAATAATGATTTGGAATATAATTTCGGTATCGCTTTAGCCGATAATTTCGCTATAACAAGGGCTGATATAATTGAAAATGCTTTTGTGGCTTTACAGATGTCTAAAAGCTTAAAAAATATAAAGCACTTGATCTATAGCGAAGATGTAAAGAAGATCATAAAAAGAGAAAAAGATATCTATAGCCAAATTGAACATGGATTTAACTATGATGAATTTTATATGCAATATCAAATTCAAAAAGATGTAGTGAATAACACTTTTACTGGTGTTGAAGCCTTGTTGAGGTGGAATAATTCCGTTTTAGGCAATGTTTCTCCAGCAATCTTTATTCCAATTATTGAGAATAGTTTCTATATCAATAGATTGAGCCAGATGGTTCTAGGTAAAGTTATAAAAGATTTCCTCCCTTATATTAACTATATGAATCCTGATTTTAGGATATCAATCAATCTGACCTCTTTTGATTTCTTTAATGAACAAATCATCAATTCATTAGTGAAATTGATTAAAGATAGTCCGATACCAAGTAAGAATTTCTGTTTTGAAATAACAGAGAGCGGCTACTTGGAAAATAAAGAGAAAACAAATTCTATTATTGATTATTTGCATAAAGAAAATATCATTGTCGCAATTGATGATTTCGGTACTGGATTTTCTTCATTGGACGTTTTAAAGAACTTGCATGTAGACAAGATTAAAATTGATAGATCCTTTATCAAAGATTATCCAGATAAAGACGACGGTGCGATATTTAAAACTATTGTTAATCTCGTTAAAACAATGAATATGGGAATAATTGTTGAAGGAACAGAAACTCAAGAACAGATTAACTTCATCAAGGAAGCTGGTTGTGAAGTAGTTCAAGGATACTTTGTTTCGCAGCCGATATACATTGAAAATCTCGCAAGAAAATTCTTAAATAAAAAATCGGACTTTTAAGGAGTCCGATTTTCATTTTAAATTAATAAAAGTTATTTCTTTTGTTTCTTGAAACACATGAACCAATCTAAACAATAAATGTCATCGTCTTTTGATTCCATTCTTTCTTTAGCTGTTCCGCAAGATCCGGCAGTAGGAACGATTACATCGTCACCAGGACGCCAGTCAGCTGGTGTTGCACAAGAATCTTTATCAGCCTTTTGTAAAGCTTGAATGATACGTTTAATTTCATCAAAGTTTCTACCCATTGATAGAGGATAATAAAGAATTGTTCTGATAACGCCTTTAGGGTCGATAACAAATACAGCTCTAACAGCTTGAGTATTGCTTTGATTTGGTTGAATCATACCGAATTTATTAGCTACGTCCATCTTGATGTCTTCAATTAAAGGGAATTTTACTTCGATATTTTTCATACCTTTCCACTCTAATTCTTGGATTTTTCTTAACCAAGCGATATGCGCATATAAAGAGTCAACAGATAAACCAATAAGTTGAGTGTTTAATGCTTCAAATTCATCAATCATACTAGCAAAAGTCATAAATTCTGTCGTGCACACAGGTGTGAAGTCAGCTGGATGTGAGAATAAAATAACCCATTTTCCCTCATAATCTTCTGGGAAATTAATTGTCCCTTGCGTTGTTACTGCAGTAAAACTAGGTGCTTTGTCACCGATTAACGGCATTGAATAATACTCTTTTTTTACTTCTTCCATTTCTTTCCTCCTAATTTATTTTTTTTAATCATATATAAATAATTATAATATTATTAGTGAATTAAATCGATGGATTTGCTTATTTTAATGGTTATGTTCAGTGCAGCAATCTTCACTGGATTTCAATTTGCCATTCAAGTAATCTTCAATGATTTGATCAACATCACCATTAACGCCTCTAATAGCTTCTATACCTAATTCCTCCATCAATTTAACAGCCATTTCACCGATATTTCCAGTAATTAAGACATTGATGTCGTTATCACTTAGAAATTTTGGTAATAACCCTTTTTGATGAGGCGGATTTTTTATTTTTTCTTCATTAATCACTTTATTTTTTTCAATATTAAAAACTTTAAAATAATCGCAATGGCCAAAATGTTCGGCTATATTGTTGTCTTTTATAGCAATAGCTACTCTCATAATTTCCTCCAATTTAAAAATTCCTTCTTCCGCCACCGCCGCCACGTCTTCTTAATCTTAAAGGCTCTAAACATTTTTCACAATCTTCTTCACAAAGAGTGTATTCTCCACCTTCGATAACAATTATTTTGCCATCAATTAAAGATGTAGCCACTTTTTTACGGGCATCGTTGTAAATTCTTTGAACAGTAGTTCTAGCTACAGCCATTTGTTCAGCGGCTTCTTCTTGAGTGTAGCCTAAATAATCAATTAATCTTATAGTTTCTAATTCATCTATCATCATCGTTAATTTGTCGCTGCTATTAGCCCTTATTCCTTTTGGCCCATAAACAAGATATTTAGGTTGATGACAGATTATTCTAGGTTTTGGTGGTCTTGGCATAATTAATTAACTCCTTGTAAATATTCTAACTTATATTTTGACATATGTCAAGTTAAACGATGTCTTCTACTGCATCAGATTCTTTTAATTTTTCTCTGATTTCTTCAACAATTCTATCATAATATTCTTCAGTAATTATAAACTTAGTTTTAAATACTAAGAACGCTAATCCAATTAAAATCACCGGCATTATCGTTATCGATAATCTTAATCCTAACTTCATTTCCGGCGTAGCCTTATCCTTGAAAGCCGAATCAGCTGCGTCATTGATTATCATTTCTTCTATTTCATCACCGTCATTATCAATGTAATCAACTTGATCTAAAGCGGAATAAATAGCGTCTTTTCTCGATTGATCAATATCTAAATTATTTATTGTATCTACATTTCTCAAGCTTATGTTAATTTTATATAAATCTTGTTCAACAGTAGTCTCAATCACATCAAAATAATTCTTTTGGGCTTCTAATTCACTGACATTTTGGCTTAAAGCATAAATTCCAAAAAGGATTAAAACTAAAGTCATTATTCCTTGTTGGATAGCACTTGCAAGTTTTACAACAAAGGGTCTAAGCGAGAAAAGAATTGCTTCATTTCTTTTCCCGGTTTTATATTCATTATATTCAATAGTATTTGTCATATTGATAATGATGGTCATATAGATTATCGCTTGTCCGCCAAAAGCAAAGGCTCCAAAAATACAAACAGTGATGATATGAATCGGTAAAAATCCGATATAACCCATAATCAAGAACAAAAAGTAACCGATGAAAGTCATGATAACGCCAAATGTCATCAACTGATTTCTTGTAAAGCGTTTAGCTAATTTAGCGTAAAAACTTTGAACTAAAATCGTAACTACTCCGAATGTCGCAACAAATATTAAAACGATTGTTCCATTATAACCTAATTCCATATAGAAGAAGTTATAACCAAGAGCGACTAATATACCGCTACCAACTGTATACAGTAACAATGCTAAAGTAACCCATAATAATTGGTCGTTATTTTTTATTGAAGAAAACATTTGTTTTAATGATACTTTTTCTTCTTCATAAGGATTAATATTTTTTGGTTCCTTAACTCCAAACACAGTCAAAGCTGTACAAAGCAAAAAGAATAAAACAAAAGTAATAGATATTATCCTATAACCCATTATCGCGTTACCAACGGTAAACAAACTGACAATTGCATTTGCAGCAAATGCTCCTACAGCCGCGAAAACAACAACCATTGAAGCAATTTGATCTCGACGTTTTTTAGTTCTTGAAAGATTTGGTAAAAGTGACCAATATGGGATGTCGTTTAAGGTCCAGGCAATCTCCCAAACAAAATAAACGATCGCAAAGAAAACAACAAAGCCTGTGCCAGTTGGTCTTAGATTAAACATGAATAAAACAGACACAGATGTTAAGATAGCGCCAATGACAATCCATGGTTTAAATTTACCGAATTTAGATTTGGTGTTTTCAACAATACTACCCATAATCGGATCATTAATTCCATCCCAAATCCTTCCGATTACTAATATTACTCCAATCGCAAAAAACTGCCCCTCAGTTAAACCTAATCCAGAAAACTGGATATAGGTCATTAAAAAAGTAGCGACTAGAGTATACATCATATCTCTACCAATGCCACTTACGCTATAAGTCCATTTATTTCTTTGATATATCTTTTCTTCCAAAGTTTCAATATTGTTCATTCTATTCCTCCTATTGTGAATAATCGACAAATTGATTATAACAGTTTTTAAATTATAAAACACTCCTACTATTAAAATTTTATTTTTATAGTATAATGTTTTTAGATGTGAGGTAAAGTTTATGAAAACCATTAAAAATTATGATGAATTTTTAGAAATAATTAAAAATGAAATGATAGTTATCATCGCAAAAACAAAAATGTGTGTCGTCTGTAAGCCATTATCAGAAAAACTCAAGATATTCATGGAAGATTATACAACAATTCCCGCTTATGAAGTTTATTTGGAAGACGTTGAATTATTCCAAGGGCAACATTTAGTTTTTACTGTACCGACAATTTTAGTATTCAGCGAAGGGAAAGAGATTTTAAGAGAATCTCGTTTTATTGATTTTTCAAAAATAGAAAGACTATTTAATCTTTATTTAAATTAAAACTTGAAAGAGAGAAAAAAATGATTATCAGTTTGGGTTTAATTATATTGCTTGGTTTATCACTAAATGCAATAATGCTAAAAATTAAAATACCTAGTCTAATTGCCTATGTTATTACCGGAATTGTCTTAGGGCCATATGTATTAGACCTGATTAATCCTGATCTTTTAAATATCTCTCAAGATTTAAGAAAAATAGCTTTAATTGTTATCTTGCTTAGAGCGGGTCTCACACTTGATATCAAGGACCTAAAGATTGTTGGTAAAGGAGCTATTTTATTAAGTGTTTTACCTGCAACAATTGAAATAATCTCTATTGGTTTCTTATCGATGTGGCTGCTTGAATTCACATTGATTGAAGGTTTAATTCTCGGTAGTATAGTCGCAGCGGTTTCACCAGCTGTAGTAGTGCCTAGAATGATTGATTTAATCAATAAAAAAAGAGGAACCGAAAAAAGCATTCCGCAAATGGTGCTTTCAGGAAGTTCCATTGATGATATATATTCAATAGTATTATTCACGATATTCCTACAAATTTATGAAACAAACACTATTACTGCAGTATCGATACTAGCTTTCCCAATATCAATAATACTCGGCGTTCTCTTTGGTATTATCATGGGTATTATCTTAGTAAAACTATTCAAGAAATTTCACATGCGGGATACTGTTAAAGTATTGATTATATTTGGAATTGCCTTTTTATTTGATTATGTCGATTCTAGTTTGAAAGATTTTATTCCTTTTTCCTCACTTTTAGCAGTTATAACATTAGGTATTACAATCCTTCAAAAATATCCAGTTCTTTCTGAAAGACTGACTCATAAATTCTCAAAAATTTGGGTGTTCTCAGAAATGATTCTATTTGTTTTAATAGGTGCTTTAGTAAATATTTATATCATTCCAACAATCGGTATAAATTTTGTAATCCTTTTAGTTTTAGCGCTTATTGTTAGATTTTTATCAGTTTATTTCTCAACCAGCGGAATAAATTTGAATTTCAAAGAAAGATTATTCGTTTACTTTTCTTATCTTCCTAAAGCAACTGTTCAAGCTGCAATCGGAGCTATACCTTTATCTTTAGGAATGCCTGCTGGTGAAGTAATATTAGGCATATCGGTTTTATCAATATTTTTAACCGCTCCAATCGGGGCAATACTAATTGACAATACTCAAAAATATTTATTAGGTTAAAAGAAAAGCGACTGAAATTCAGTCGCTTTATTTATTTGGATTTTTTCCGTAAAATTGATAATATATCGTTTCAATTCTTCCGTTATAAAGTTTTCTTCTTCGATCAGCTTTCTTGCCGAACATTGTCTCAAAGTCTTTTTCTGAAGTAATAACGTAACAAGACCATGTTTCAAGTTTACCTAGTTTTTCACCCATTAACTGATATAGTTTTGTAACTTCATCTTTTTCTGATAATCTTTCTCCGTATGGAGGATTTGTTATCATGATTGAGTAGTCTTCTTTAACTTCTAAGTCTTTAAAGTCCTTCTGTTCAAAAGTTATACAGTCTAAAACTCCGGCGTCATCAGCGTTTTCAATAGCCGCTTCAATGTTTTCCTCAAGAATATCATATGCATATATTTTTATATCCGCCTCATGATCAATGGCTTGATATGCTTCTCTTGTTACTTCTTTTAAATCTTCTTCTTTTATCAAAGGCCATTCTTTAAAAGCAAAATCTCGATTTAATCCCGGTGCGATATTTCTAGCTATCATCGCTGCTTCAATGGGAATAGTCCCAGATCCACAGAAAGGATCAATTAGAACTCGGTCTTTTTTCCAAAAACTTAATAGTACTAAAGCAGATGCTAAAGTTTCTTTTAGTGGAGCTATAACAGCGGATTGTCTATATCCTCTTTTATGAAGGGCAACACCTGAGGTATCAATTGTCAAAGTGGCAATATCTTTTAATAATGAAACCTTGACATTAAACAAAGCTCCTGTTTCTGGAAACCAGTCTATTTTATAAGTTTTTCTTAAATTTTCTACTATCGCTTTTTTAACAATAGCTTGTGAGTCGGATATTGAAAAAAGCGTTGATTTTACCGATTGGCCATCAACCGGAAACCTTCCGTTTTTGGGGATAAATTCGCTCCAGTCTATCGCTTTAGTTTTATCGAACAGTTCGTCAAATGTTACGGCTTTAAATTGGGCAACTTTTAATAAGACTCGATCAGCGCATCTAAGCCATAGATTAGCTTTTACAATCCCTTTTTCATCAGCTAAAAAGCCAACTTTTCCATTTTCGGTTTCAGTAATTTCAAAACCTAGGTCTTGTAATTCTCTTTTAACAATAGCTTCTAAACCAAAGGTAGTTGTAGCTATCAATTCGTATTTCTTCATATTATCAACTCTTTCTTAAAACAATTATAACAAAGCTAGATTTTTATAACAAGTTTCGTTAAGCAAAAAAACCTTCTATCATTAAGATAAAAGGTTTTTCTCTTATTCAAATTCTACTATTAGATTAACTTTAGCAGAACGAGATACTAATTCATGAATTGAACAGTATTTAGTTCCAAGTTCAGCAGCTTTTTGAAGTTTTTCTTTATCGCTAGGGTTTTTAATAGTGAAAATCATATCAACTACTTCGATTATTTTTGATTTTTCACTGTCTCTTGAACCGGAAATTTCAATTTTTGCAGATTCAAATTCTAAACGCATTTTTAACGCAATTGAAAGGAAGGTTGCATAGAAACAAGAACCTATAGCGCCAAAAAATAGATGATAAGGATAAAGGCCTTCATCTTGATCACCAAGAGGAGCTGTGCCGGTTGGAGAAAACAATTCTCCTTTATAATCCATATCCCATTTTAATACTACTCTATCATATGCCATATTTTTCACCTCACTTAAAAATTATACTATAAATTGTTAAATATTACTAATATTTAATTTATAAATTGTAAAGGGGAACTTTCTGGCAATTAACTGTTTATTTGTAAGCGCTTTAGTGTTATAATCATTATAGGTATTTTTTTTGTAAAAATTAGCAAAACTTAAAATTTAATTAGGAGGTATTTTTTTTATGAGACACAATTTTTATGGCAGGAGTTTTTTGACTCTTTTAGATTTTAATAAGGATGAAATCAATGAGTTGTTGACAGTAGCTGCTAAATTAAAGGCAAAAAAACACGCCGGTTTAGAATGTTTACCGCTTAAGGGTAAGAATGTAGTTCTTCTATTTGAAAAAGATTCTACTAGAACCAGATGTGCTTTTCAAGTCGGAGCTAATGATTTAGGAATGAATGTAACATATTTGGGGCCAACTGGTTCACAAATGGGTAAGAAAGAAAGTATTAAAGACACTGCTAGAGTATTAGGAAGAATGTATGATGGGATTGAATATCGAGGTTATAAACAAGAAACCGTTGAAATATTAGCTGAATATTCTAAAGTTCCTGTATGGAATGGATTGACAGACAAATATCATCCAACTCAGATTCTAGCAGACTTTTTAACAATCATAGAAAAATTCGGTCATTTGGAAGGAATTAACTTTACTTATTATGGTGATGCAAGAAACAATATGGGTAATTCTTTAATGATTGGCGCGGCAATTATGGGTATGAACTTTACAGCTTGTGCACCAAGCGATTTATGGCCAAAACAAGAACTTATTGACCAATGTAAAGAGTTGGCTAAAGTGTCTGGAGCTAAACTTAACTTCACTGAAGACGTCTTAGAAGGCGCTAAAGATGCTGATGTTATTTATACTGATGTTTGGGTATCAATGGGAGAACCAGAATCAGTTTGGAAAGAAAGAATTGAAAAATTATCTCCTTATCAAGTAAATAAAAATGTAATGAATCACGCTAAAGAAACAGCTATCTTTATGCATTGCTTACCAGCTTTTCATAATCGCGAAACTGTAATGGGCGAAGATATATATCAAAAATTTAAAATGGATGCTTTGGAAGTTACTGAAGATGTTTTTGAATCGGAACAATCAGTTGTATTTGATGAAGCCGAAAATAGATTGCATACGATAAAAGCTGTTATGTATGTTACTCTTAAGGAGGAAAAATGAGAAAGATAGTTGTTGCATTAGGTGGAAATGCTTTAGGTCATAATCCTATTGACCAAATTGAAAAAGTTAAGCATGCTGTTCAACCAATTGTCGAATTGGTTGAACAAGGTAATGAAGTAATATTAGCTCATGGCAATGGTCCGCAAGTAGGAATGATTAATTTATCTTTTGAAACTGCTTCTATTGTTTCTGATAAAAATCCTGACATGCCTTTCCCTGAATGTGGAGCAATGTCTCAAGGCTATATCGGTTATCATCTTCAAAACGCTCTTTTGACTGAATTAAAAGAAAAAGGGCTAAAACAACAGGTAGCTACCATTATTACTCAAGTTGAAGTCGATGAAGAAGATCAAGCATTTAAGAATCCTACTAAACCAATTGGACAGTTTTATGATTTTGAAACTGCTCAAAAGTTTACTAAGGAAAAAGGTTATATCATGATTGAAGACGCTTCTAGAGGGTATAGAAGAGTAGTTCCTAGTCCAAAACCTGTTAATATCGTGGAGTTAGAGATAATCAAAACTATGGTTAAGGCTGGTCATCTCGTTATTACTGTCGGTGGCGGTGGAATTCCGGTTATCAAAAAAGGTAATGAATATATTGGGGTTCCTGCAGTTATTGATAAAGATTTCGCTAGTGCTAAATTAGCGGATTTATTAGATGTGGATATGTTGGTAATCTTAACTGCTGTAAATAAAGTTAAAATTAATTTCAATACTCCTGAAGAAAAAGATTTAGATCATTTAACTATAAAAGAAATCGATGAACTTATCAAAGAAGGTCACTTCTTAAAAGGTTCGATGTTGCCTAAGATTGAAGCGGCTAGACTATTTGTTTCTGGAAAGAAACATCGGACTGCGATTATTGCATCTTTGGAAGAAGCTAAAGAAGCTTTATTAGGTCATACTGGAACGAGGATAACTAACTGATGAGAAAAGAAACTGTTAAAGTTGTCATTTGGGGATTCGGTGCTATGGGTTCTGGAATGGCAAGAATGATATTAGATAAAAAAGGTTTTGAAATTGTTGGGGTATGTGATCTTTATCCAGCAATTGTTAATAAGAGTATTTTTGAAATATTAAATGTAAATAATCCATATAATAATGATGTATTGGTTAGCAATGATATTGATAACATCTTAAAAAATAAAAAAGTGGATGTCGTATTATTAGCTACCGACTCTTATACAAAAGGAGCTTTTCCTAAGATTAAGAAAATTGTTGAATATGGTGTAAACGTTATTTCAACAGCTGAAGAAATGTCTTATCCTAAAGCAAATGAACCTGATTTAGCTTTAGAGATTGACAGATTGGCAAAAGCTAATAATGTTACTGTTTTAGGGACTGGAGTAAATCCAGGAATGATGATGGATCTTTTAGCCATATGCATGACTGGGATTAATAAAGACATTAAAGGATTTGAAATTTCTCGTATTAATTCTTTGTCTCCTTTCGGAAAAACCGTTATGGAAGAACAAGGTGTTGGTTTATCTGTTAAAGAATTTAATGAAAAGTTAGAAAAAAATGAAATAGCTGGTCATGTTGGTTTTAAAGAATCTGCCTTTATGATAGCTGATGCCTTAGGATTAAAAGTTGAGAGTTTCAATCAAAGCATGAAACCGATAATTACTGATGTTGATAGAAAAAGTCCTTATGGGTTTGCTAAAGCAGGTGATGTTTGTGGAGTTGAAATGTCCGCAGAAGCCGTTTTGGAGAATAATCTCATTATCAAGCTTTATCACCCTCAACAAATAGAGCCTGAAATGGCTGGAGTTAGCACTGGAGACTACATAAAAATTTTGGGAATTCCAGAAATTAATTTAGGAAATTCTCCGGAAGTTGAAGGCGGAATCGGTACTATCGCCATTTGCGTTAACATGATTCCTTTGGTTATCAATGCTAAAAGCGGTTTGGCAACTATGATTGACTTGCCAGTGCCAAGAGCGATTATGGGAGACGTTAGAAATTTAATTAGAGAGGATTGATTATTTTGATAAAAAAAGGTAGTTGGGTTCAAATTAAGAAAATCGTCTTAAATCCAGAAGAAAGAGCTTCTAATTTACCGGAAGCAACGAAAAAGGTTCCACTTCTTCTTTGGGTTAAAGGTCATTTGCTAGAAGATGCTTTGATGAATGAAAGCGTAAAAGTGAAAACTTTGACCGGAAGAATTGAAGAAGGTGAGTTGGTAGCATTAAATCCAAGTTATCAACATACTTATGGTAATTTTATTCCGGAAATCTTAGAAATTGATCAAATAGTCAAATCAACGCTTTTTGGAAGTGAAAACAATGAATAATTCCTATGAAAGCGTAATGGCTAGAAAAAATCAGATTATGCAAAAATCTGTTGGTATCAATTATGAAAATTTTGAAGATGGAAATCTTTCCTTTGATTATGAAGGTCTTTTATCTGAAGGTAATTTTACTTTAGAAGACATCATCAAAATACAAAATGATAATGGCGTTGGTAATACACCGTTAAAAGAATGTAAAAACATCACAAACTTAGCTAGAAAAGTTTCTAAAAAAGGATATGGTGCGAGAATCTTTATTAAAGATGAAGCCTTAAATGATTCTGGAAGCTTTAAAGCTAGAAGAGCTTCTATTTCTTGTTATCAAGCTAAAAAGATGGGATTTAAAGGTGTCATAGCAGCTACAAGCGGTAATTATGGAGCGGCGGTCGCTTCACAGGCCGCAAAATATGGATTAAAATGTATTATCGTTCAAGAGTGTTATGATTCTTTAGGCGTTGGTCAACCTGAAATTATTGAAAAGGCTAGAGCTTGCGAAGCTTATGGTGCTGAAGTAGTTCAATTAAGCGTCGGTCCAGAATTGTTTTATAAATTTTTATTACTTTTAGAAGAAACTGGATATTTTAACGCTTCTTTATATACGCCTTATGGAATCATGGGAATTGAAAGTTTAGGTAAGGAAGTTATTGAAGATTGTTTAAAACTTACCGGAAAAATTCCTGACATGGTAGTTTGTACAAATGCTGGCGGCGGTAATCTAACTGGTACTGCCAGAGGAATTCAAAAGACCACTGATAAAAAAGTTGAGATTGTCGGAGCTAGCGTTAACCTTAAAGGCTTACATATGGCTGATGACAATGACTTTAATAAAAAATCATTTACAACTGGGCATACTGGATTTGGATTACCTTTCATCATGAATCCTGATCGAAGTGATGTTCCTCGTTCAGCAGCTAGAGCTTTGAGATACATTGATAGGTATGTGACTGTTACTCAAGGTGAAGTATTTTTTATTACTGAAGCATTATCTGTTCTTGAAGGAATTGAAAGAGGCCCAGCTGGCAACACTTCTTTAGCTGCTGCTTTTTCATTAGCCCAAGAACTTAAAGAAGATCAGATAATTGTCGTTCAAGAAACTGAATATACTTCGGCTGGAAAGCATCATCAAGCACAATTATCATTTGCCAGAGATAATGGAATATGTATTTATTTTGGCGATCCATCGGAAGAAATACCAGGAAAGTCAATTGTTTTTCCAAAAACTGTAGATTTAATAAAAGCTGAAGAAATTGATTTAAATATCATTAGAAAAAAATACTTGCAAAATCAATTTAACAAAGTTGATAAACTTAAAAAAACTGATTTAAAATTCTTAGCTGAAGAGATAAACTCTTCGATTGACTTTGTAATAACTGAAAGCAAGAAATATAAAATCGAATTGGAGGATGAAGAATGATTAAGCATAAAACTAGAGAAGATGATTATTTAGCAAGAAGAGACCATTTAGCTAAATTATCCGATGAAGAACTAAAACAAAAATTTTGGGAATTAGCCGATAAAGCTGTTTCGCCATTAGTTGATTTGGCATATAAAAACACTTCTCCTGCTATTGAAAGAAGCGTTCTTTTAAGAATGGGATTTTCTTCTTTAGAAGCAAAAGATTTAGTTGATAAGGTTATCAATCATAATCTTATTTCTAAGGGCGCTGGACATGTGGTTTATCGTTTAGCGAAATTAGAAAATTTAGAAATAAGAGAAGCTGGATTAAAGTTAATAAATAATCATGGGTGGGACATAGTTAAAAAGAGCTTTGAGGTGAAAAACCATGAATAAGAATGAAAAATTGAATGTTATAGAAATCTTAAAAGATTTAGATAAATATGAACCGAGACGCAGAGGTTGGACTTGGAGAGAACAGATCGGAAGAGCACACGTCTG
>JAVEVN010000138.1:0-3075 GCA_034005025.1 Candidatus Izemoplasmatales bacterium
AGTGCTTTGAAAAAGGCCATATAGATACAACAAAACGATTAATAAAAAAAGGTCATATTATAGGTCACCTTCACTATAGTTTTGTTTTAGGCGTTAATGGTGGAATGACTGGAGAAGAAAGAGATTTTATCTTTCTAAAAGAAAGTCTGCCTGAAAATTCAACTTACAGTGTGGCTGGTATAGGTAGATATGAATTTTCATTAGCTGAATTATCGATTAAACATGGAGGACATGTACGTGTCGGTTTAGAAGATAATATCTATATTGAAAAAGGCGTTTTAGCAAAGTCAAATGCAGAGTTAGTGAAGAAAGTTGTAGAAATAGCAAAGAAATATAATCGTGAAATAGCAACACCAACTGAAGCGAGAAAAATATTAGAAATGGGAGATAATTAAAATGAAAGAATTATGCAAATACGGAACTCATAGAGTCATTCATCCTGAAGGGACTTTACCTCAAACAGCAGAAAGAATTAATAACGAAATGATTTGTTATGATAATGAAATCTTAGTTGATGTCGACACATTAAATATCGATTCAGCTTCTTTCACACAAATAAAAAAAGCTTGTGAAAGCGACGTTACAAAGATGAAAGAAATGGTCTTAAACATCGTAAACAGTAAGGGTAAGATGCAAAACCCTGTTACTGGTTCTGGGGGAATGTTTTTAGGGAAAATAAAAGAAGTTGGAAAAAACTTAAATATTGATCTTAAGCCTGGAGATAAAATAACTTCATTAGTTTCTCTATCTTTAACGCCATTAAAAATTGAAAAGATACTTGGAATAGATTTATCAAAAGACCAAGTTAATATAGTAGGACAAGCGATTTTATTTGAAACAGGAATCTATGCAAAAATACCTAATGATTTACCAGCTGATATCGTTTTATCAGCTTTGGATGTAGCTGGAGCTGCAGCTCAAGTTGAAAAATTGGTTAAAATTGACGATACAGTTTTAATTCTTGGAGCGGGAGGTAAATCGGGGATTTTATGTGCATATCAAGCGAGAAAAAGTGCTGGTAAAAATGGAAAAATCATTGCTTTAATCCATTCTGATAGACATAAACATGATTTAGAAAAATTAGGTGTTTGTGATTATATTATTGTTGGTGATGCGACTAAACCAATGGATATTTATAATAAGGTTAAAGAAGTTGCTCCGGAAATGGTTGACGTTACGATTAATGTAGTAAATATTCCAAATACAGAAATGACTTCAATTTTACCGACTAAAAGTACCGGAACGATTTATTTTTTCTCAATGGCAACTTCATTTACTAAAGCGGCTCTTGGGGCTGAAGGAATTGCTTCTGAAGCTTTAATGATTATTGGAAATGGATACACAAAAGATCATGCGGAGTTTACATTAAATCTTTTACGCGAATCAAAGGAGTTATTTGAAATATTTAAAGATAGATATGGAAGTGAGAAATAATGAAGGTCACTAATGACACATATTTAAAAAGAAAAGCCGAATATTTTCCTAATGTTAGCGAAACAGATTGGAAAGATTGGCATTGGCAAGTTAGAAACAGAATTAAAACGGTTGAAGATTTAAATAAATATATTAAGTTAACAGATGAAGAAAAAAGGGATATATCTCAAGTTCTTTCAAAGTTTAGAATGGCGATTACTCCTTATTTTCTGTGTTTAATCGACCCTGATAATCCTGATTGCCCGATAAGGAAACAAGCTATACCGAGCATTTATGAAATGCATGTTGGTGAAAATGATATGTTAGATCCTTTAGCTGAAGATACCGATTCGCCTGTAGCAGGATTAACACATAGATATCCTGATAGAGTTTTATTTTTAATTACGGACATGTGTTCAATGTATTGTCGTCATTGTACAAGAAGAAGATTCGCTGGACAGCATGATCAAAGAATGCCTCAAGATAGAATTGATTTAGCGATTGAATATATTAGAAATACTCCGGAAATAAGAGATGTTTTATTATCTGGTGGCGATGCATTATTAGTTAGCGATGAAATTCTTGAAGATATAATCAAGAGATTAAGAGAAATAGATCATGTTGAAATCATTCGTTTAGGTACGAGAACTCCAGTAGTATTACCGCAAAGAATTACTCCTGAATTTGTTTCTATGTTAAAGAAATATCACCCTATCTGGTTAAATACTCATTTTAATCATTATGATGAAATAACCGAAGAGTCAAAACACGCTATTGATTTATTGGCTGATGCTGGAGTACCTTTAGGCAATCAATCAGTTTTACTAAAGGGCGTAAACGACTCTGTAGAAGTAATGAGAAAATTAGTTCAAAGACTAGCTTACATTAGAGTTAGACCTTATTATATTTATCAATGCGATCTATCATTAGGTATTGAGCATTTCAGAACTCCTGTTTCTAAAGGTATAGAAATAATTGAAGGTTTAAGAGGACACACATCGGGATTTTGTGTTCCGACTTTCGTTGTTGATGCGCCTGGTGGAGGTGGAAAGATTCCGGTTATGCCTAATTACGTAATATCTCAAGCTCCTGGAAAAATAGTTTTAAGAAACTACGAAGGTGTTATTTCTACATATTCTGAACCTACAGGATATGTTAACAAGGAAAAAGATGAATCAGCAAATGGAATTAGCGGTCTTTTAGCTGGCAACAAGATTTCCCTAGAACCAAAAGATTTAGAAAGAAGGAAAAGAACATTAAAGAAATAAGTCGTCTATTAAACAATTACAATTTAATCAGTGTTGTTGGTAATACCAAAAACGCCGGTAAAACTACGGTTATGAATTCCTTTTTAGAAGATTGTGACTGTGAAATAGCTATAACTTCCATTGGTTTGGATGGAGAAGAGCTAGATCAAGTAACGCTTTTAGAGAAGCCTCAGATTATAGTTAGACCTGGTTATTTTGTTGCGACTGCTTCTGAAACTTTAACACAATTAACTTGTAAATATAAAATTGTTGAAGAAACTGATATTATAACTGCTATCGGAAAAGTAGTAATAGTTAAAATAATTACCGGAGGAAAAGCACTTGTGGCTGGACCAGCAAAAGTTGAAGATATATCTAAATTAATTAAATCTTTACAAAAATTGAAGATTGATAA
>JAVEVN010000139.1:0-3072 GCA_034005025.1 Candidatus Izemoplasmatales bacterium
ACCTGGTCCATCTTTAGTAAAGCCGATTCCGTCCATTATTATTAATACTACAGGCTTTTTCATTTTTTCACCTCTATCATGGTTTAACCATAAGTATTATACTATATTTAGCATAAATTTGAAAGACATATGAATGAATTGTAAACACTTACATATTTCAAAATCCAATATCAAAACTTGTGGTTTTTGGTATAATATAAGTGAGGTGAAAAAAATGCCACTAACAAAAATCGAAAAATTAAGAAATATCTTAAACAGAAAAATAGATCAAGGTAAAATTAACTATGCCGTTCCCGATATGTGGAACGCTTGGGATTACCAAGGGGAAGAGATGAAAAAAATCCCTTCAAACGAACTTTTAGTCAACCCTTATCGCTTCTACTCGGAAGTAATTGATAAGTATATTTTGCCTAACAAAAAAGCTAAAACAAATTATTTAAAATCCTTGTCGCAAGTTAAAAAAAATAAGCTTGTCAAAAATGAAGTCGGTGGAGATTGGGTTAGGAAATCCGTTCTTTATTCAACGATGATAAGAACTTCTTCGGCTTGGGACCACGACCGCTCATATTCTTTAGATCTTCAGAATTTCAACGATATCAAAGAGACTGGAACATTCGTAAAAATGTTGGTTTTACTTCCTTTACTAAAAAAAATGGGAGCCGATACGCTTTATCTTCTACCGATTTCTAGATTCTCGTTAAAAGATAAAAAAGGCGAATTAGGTTCACCTTACGGAGTGGCTAATTTCTTTGATTTAGACCCTAACCTCAAAGAATCGATGACTGGAAAATTAATGACTTTGGAAGAAGAATTTCAAGCATTAGTTGAAGCTTGTCATATTTTAGATATCAGAGTTATTATCGATATTATTCCTAGGACGAACGCCGTTGAAAATGATCTCATCAAAGAACATCCTGATTGGTTCTACTGGATTAAAGCTGATGAAGCTCATAAATTTAGAGTTCCTTACGTCAACGGTTTGGAAAACACTCTATCGCCTGATCCTAAATATATGGATAAAGTTTATGCTTCCGAAGACGTTAAACGTCATATAAACATGTTTCAATTCGATCCTTTAACTCAAAATCAAGAAAAGTTTAAAAAGTTAAAAGAAAATAGTAAAAATATCGTAGAGGATATCGAAAAGCATTTTAATTTGAAAATAGCTCCCGCTTTTTCAGATCATATCAATGATGTTCAACCGCCATGGACTGACGTTACTTTCTTTAGGATGTTCATGGATCACCCTAAAGAAACAAGAAAATATCTCGAAAATCAAAATACGCCGCCATATATTTTATTCGATACTATCAAAGCTAATCTTTTCCCTGGAGATAAACCAAATATTGAATTATGGGATACTCTTAAAAACATCATTCCTTATTATCAAAAAACCTACGGAATCGATGGCGCAAGAATTGATATGGGTCATGCCTTACCTAACGAACTCTTGGCAATGATTATTAAAGAGGCCAGAGATATCGACAAAGACTTTGCTTTTATCGCTGAAGAATTGAATCCTGATAATGCGTTAAAAGCTAAAAAAGCTGGATATAATATCATTATCGGCAATGGTTTCTGGATGGAGCCGAGAATTTGGGAAAAGAAATTGCACAAATTTGTTTATGGAGCGAAAGACATTGCCTTACCGATGTTCGCTTGTAACGAAACGCATGACACCGCAAGAATTGCCGGTAGAGATGGCGGTAGAACTTTAGCGAGAATGACAACTGTCTTAAATATGTTATTACCGAATTTAGTTCCATTTATCAACAGTGGTCAAGAAGTGTACGAGACTCAACCGATGAATACGGGAATAGACTGTACAAATGATGATAAGTTTAGGCTTCCTCAAGATGATTTATTCTATGGGAAACTCGCTTTATTCGATAAATACGCCATTCATTATTTAAATCATAATCGTTGGGAATTAGCCGATCATTTAGATGGTATAAAAAGCATTCGTTCTGAGTGGTTAGACCAAATAACCGATTTAAGCTGTTATGAACCGATGTATTTCAATGAATTTGATTCTCCGGCTATTGGCGTTTCATACTTCAATAAAAAAACTAATAAATGTTTATTGGTTGTAGCTAACAGCAATGTTTATAGTGATATCTCATGTAATTCCAATATTCACAAATTAAGAGATAAAGCTAAGAATTATAACAATTTCGGAAAACTTCTCTATTCAACTTATGAATTCGGTAGAGATTATCATGACTTCTCACCTGATGGAACGATTTACTTCCAATTAGGCGCTGGTGAAGTTAAAATTATTGAATTTTAATATATAAAACCCTGTAATCTATTCTAGACTACAGGGTTTTTTATTTAAGATAAGGTCTCTATATCTTTTGTAACTGGATTTATTCTTACAAGCGATGTTTGATCTATATTGCTTACATAGAGCCAATGGTTTATCACTATGATATATCTTGAACCGCTGCCAATATCAGCTATTTTATTTATTTCTGACGTTTCTAGATTCATTAAGTACACTGATTCGCCATTTATAAAATAGAGATTAATTCCATCGCTGTTTAATCCTTTTATATCACCAGTTATTACTTTGCTTAAACCATTTACTGTATTATAGATATAAAGCGCAGTTTCCGATGTGGTACTAGCAACAAGAGCGAAAGTCAATTCACCGCTATAACTTGCCTTTATTAAATGTAATTCAGTCACTTCGGTTATTTCGTGTTCATCTAAACTATAGATAGTACTTCTACCCATAAAATTATCAGCAATGACTGTAATATTCATATCAGCTGCATTAAAATAATATAGTTTAGATCCGCTGACGTTAACAAAATCCATACCTTTTCCATCAGCTGTTAAAAATTCTTTGTCATCATGATAATATTTTAAAATCGCTTTATAAGTACTATAAGTAGTCGTTTTTAAAGCTTCGATAAAAACATCATTATAATAACTTTGAACAAAGTAAGTTTCATCCTCATAAATTATCTGGAAATTACCTGTTTCAATTTCATATTCTTTTAAGAAAAGATCAGCAGAGGAGACAAAATATAATAAATTATCTATAAAACAATGATTTCTAATATA
>JAVEVN010000140.1:0-3065 GCA_034005025.1 Candidatus Izemoplasmatales bacterium
GCGTTAAAGAATATCCTTCAACGGAAAAACAATTGGTTTTACTAAATTATTTGTTGAATGAATTGAAAGAACTTAAAATTGATGCATCAATCGATGAATTTGGTTATGTAATCGGAAAAATTAAATCAAATGTCGAAAAAAAGGCTAAAACAATAGCCTTAATCGCACATGTGGACACATCGCCTGATGCAAGCGGAAAAGATATAAAAGCTAAAATAATTAAAAATTATGATGGTGAAACCATCTTATTAAATGAAGAAAAAAATATAGTGCTAAGTCCAAAAACATTTCCAAATTTAAATGATAAAATTGGCGATGATTTAATTGTGACTGACGGAACGACTCTATTAGGCGCAGATGATAAATTAGGTGTAGCTGAAATCATGGCATTTGTGGAATTCGTGATGAAGAATAAAGATTATAAACATGGCGATATCGTTATTGTTTTTACACCCGATGAAGAAGTTGGTAACGGAACCGAGTACTTCGATACTAAAAAAGTAAATGCTGATTTTGGATTTACTCTTGACGGATCTAAAGTGGGCGAAATCGCTTATGAAAACTTTAATGCCGCTACTGCTAAAATTATTATTAACGGCAAATCAGTTCATCCGGGTTCAGCTAAAAACAAAATGCTAAATGCAATTGATGTCGCTTATGAATTTAATAATCTCTTGCCAAAATATATGCGAGCGGAAATTACCGAAGGCTATGAAGGTTTCAATCATTTAATTCATTTAGAAGGTGTATGTGAAAAAGCGGAGATGACTTTTATCATCAGAAATCATGATAAAGAAATATTCGAAAAACAAAAACAAGATTTTTATCTAATTGAAGAATTCTTAAATAATAAATATGGTAAAAACACCAATAAAGTTGAAATTACTGATTCTTATTTCAATATGAAAGAGATATTAAATGATCGTCAAGAAATTATCGATATCGCTATTGAGTCAATTAAAGAAAATGGTATCGAACCGATTATCGAACCGATAAGAGGCGGAACTGATGGAGCGAGATTAACCTTCATGGGACTACCTTGTCCTAACTTAGGAACTGGCGGATATAATTTCCACGGTCCTTATGAGTATGCCTCTATTAAAGAAATGAACATCGCTTTAGAAATAATCAAAACTATCGTAGGTAAAACAGTAGACTTATAAATTTTTTAATAAATTTAAAAGCGCCTTAAACATTTATTTAAGGCGCTTTTTTTATATTATCTTATCTCTTAATTAGAACCATTTTTTATATTTAAAAAATCCTAACATAATCGCAAAAATCATTACACATAAACCGACAAAAATCCATACTCCATTAGCATTTGAAAGTATCGGCATATTTGTAAAGTTCATTCCGAAGACTCCAGCCAGAAATGATAAAGGAATAAAAGTAGCTGAAAAGATAGTAAGTATTTTCATGATAACATTTGTTCTTTCGTTGATATTATTCATGTGCATATCGTTTAAGGTTTTTACATTTTCCCAATCGAGATTTAATTTATCGTTAAGCCTATATAAATGATCAATTAAATCTTGATAATATTTCTTAAACTCACTTACTTGAGGTTTTTTATGAAAGTCATCCATTAAATCAAGAGATGTTACCAATGAATAGATATTGGTCTTCATTATTAAAATCTCTTTTCTTATTTGATGTAACTTATCGATATTCTTCGCTTTATCTGAGATTATTTTTTCTTCCCACACGCTTAACAAATTATTGACTTCATTTTCAAATATAATATTGTTATCCATTAAAGTATCAATTATCGTATAAAATAAGTATCTAGCATTATGCTTTCTTATTGATCCTTGGTTGTTGTTTAATCTTTCTTCGATAACATTTAATATCTCTGATGGTTTATCATTGAATGTGAAAACCAAATTGTTTTTTAAGATGATTGATAAATAATCATGTTCAAAGTGTTCTTTCTTATAAGTTGAAGTTTTAATAATTGCAAAAAAGCCATTATCAATCTCTTCAATCTTTGATCGTTGAGTTAAATGGAATACGTCTTCAATGATTAAATTGTCAACACCTTCATTAACCAGTTCTTTTACGATGCTTTCAGTGTCTGTAAATCCATTAACTCTTATCCAGACTTGTGAATCCGGAATTACCTTATTAAGAGATGCGTTAGCCTCATTATAGTAGATTTTATTAATTGTTGTCGGGGTATTGGTCGTTGAAGAATTATAGATAGTTCCTGGCGGCAAAGATTTTTTTACTTCCATATAAATATTACCTTCCTTATTCTTTATATAGTTTAACCAAATATGGTATAATATTTTCAAGGTGCAGCGATGAAGAAAAGATATATTTTTATCCCTATTATTGTTTTATCAATGATAGCTCACAATTTATTGTTTTATTTAGTATTCGATGAAATTTATCCGATTATTTCATTTCTTTTAAACGTGCCTTTTTATGTTATCCTTTATGTTTATTACCGTGAGTCAAAATTAATCACTGCTTTTGCGATAATTTCTATCTTTACAACCTTAGCGTATTGGATGTTTATTGGGCTAAGCGGGACTTTCACATTTAACAATCCTAACATGAGATTAATGGGTATAATATCGTTTTTTGGTTCAGTAGCAAATATGGTTATCGGCTTCATGATTTTATTAAATGCCAATAAATTAAAATTTATAGCTTTAGGATTTTTCTTAATGGCGATAATTAATTTTATTTTCGCTTCTTATTACCGATTGTCTTTCAATGGTTTTATCGGCAGTTTATTTGGAACAACACAATCTGACATAAATTACGCAATTACTATTCTTGGATTTGTCTATATAGGTTTTCAAGGTTTAGTAGCGATAATTCAGTCATTGATAATCTATTTCTTCGACAAAAATCAAGAGTTTGGTGTTATGACTTTTAAATAATTTACTCTCTTTTTAACAATATTACCACAAGTACCTTGGGCTTTGTTGAAAAATGGGGAAAATTATGGTAAAATTTTTTGCTGAGTGAGGTGTGAAATGCTTAAGAAAATTTTAATTTATTTTGTAATAATAGTATCAGGAATTATTTTCGGTATTTTATCGTTTATGAGC
>JAVEVN010000141.1:0-3065 GCA_034005025.1 Candidatus Izemoplasmatales bacterium
GAGGCTAAATATATTTTCTATGTTGGCGCTAAATACGATCAGTATCTCGATAATGAAATTGACGGCGTATTTAAAGATAAAGATGTAGAATTGGTGAAGTTAGAATCAGAAACCGAATATATTGAATTTATCCCAGGAGCTATTCATGATCACGACCATGAAGAAGAAGGAACAGTACACACTGAAGAAGAAACTGCCTTAGGAGTTGATCCGCATTTTTGGATTTCTCCATTAAAAGTGTTGGAGGCTTCAGAATTAATTTATGACAAATTATTAGTTGCTTATCCGGATGACGAAGAGAAAATCAATACTAATTATGATGATTTAAAAGCAAGACTTTCTTCTTTATCAAACGTTTTTCAATATTCGATAAATCATTTCCAAAAACCACTGATGACTTCAACAAATTTATATGGATACTTAAAGCATGATTACGGAATGCAATATTTACCGATTTCTCCAGGATATCATGAAGTTAACGATCAAATATCGATGAACACGGCGGAAATTGTTGAAGAAGCGGTTTTTCATGACATAAGGTATATTGTCTATGAAAAATATATTACTTCTCCTTTTTCTGATGCTGTATTTGCGGAGTTAAAACTTAAAGATATGAATCCTGTTAAAGGAGAGTTTCACATTTTGCAAGCTTTGACAGATAACGAAATTAAAGAAGGAAAAAATTATATCACCATCATGTATGAAAATTTGGAAGTGCTTAAAGCTGCCGGAGAATATACGAGTGAATAGAGGGAAAATATGGAAATTAAATTGACAGAACAAGAAATAGTTAGAAGAGAGAAATTAGAAAACTTAAAAGAATTAGGAATCGATCCTTTCGGTTCTCGTTTTGATAGAACTCATAACACAAAAACTTTTAAAGAAGAGTTTGAAGGATTTACTAAAGAAGAGTTGCATGATGAAGAAAACCCGAAAGCAATTAAAATTGCCGGAAGAATCATGACTAGAAGAGTTAAGGGTAAAGCTGGGTTTGTGCACATTCAAGATCAACAAGGGCTTTTACAGCTTTATGTAAGAATGGATGCAGTTGGCGAAGAAACTTATGAAGTCTTTAAAAAAGGCGATATTGGCGATATTATCGGCGTTGTAGGTAACGCTATGATTACTAATACCGGAGAACTTTCATTAAAGGTTTTAGAATATATTCATCTTACAAAAGCTTTAAGACCTCTACCAGAAAAATACCATGGTTTAGTTGATAAAGAAGAGATATATCGTAGAAGATATGTTGATTTGATTATGAATCAAGAAAGTAAAGAGACCTTTATCAAGAGATCAAAGATTATTAGAGAAATGCGTAATTATTTAGATAATTTAGGTTATTATGAAGTTGAAACGCCAGTATTGCAACCAATATTGGGCGGAGCTAACGCTAGACCGTTTATAACTCATCATAATACGTTAAATATGCCTTTTTATTTAAGAATAGCTACTGAACTTCACTTAAAAAGATTAATTGTCGGTGGTTTTGATGGAGTTTATGAAATTGGTAGATTATTTAGGAATGAAGGAATCGACAGACTTCATAATCCGGAATTTACAACTATTGAGCTTTATCTAGCTTATTCCGACTTACAAGGAATGATGGATTTAAGTGAAAACTTAATTAGCCATCTTGCTGAAACTGTAGTTGGCACTACTAAAATTACTTATGATGAAAAAGAAATAGATTTATCAAAGGGTTGGAAAAAAGTTCATATGGTTGACTTAATTAAAGAAAAAACGGGAATCGATTTCTTTAATATTCACGACTATGAAGACGCTAAAAAATTAGCTAAACAACATCACTTAGAAATTCAACCTCACTTTACCGGTATTGGTCATATAGTAAACCTATTCTTTGAACATTATTGTGAAGAAGATCTTATTCAACCGACTTTTGTTTATGGACATCCTATTGAAATCTCACCATTAACAAAAAAAGATCCAAAAGACGAAAGATTTACTCAAAGATTTGAATTATTTATAAATGGTAGCGAATACGCTAATGCTTATACGGAATTAAATGATCCAATCGATCAATTAGAAAGATTTGAAAATCAAATCAAAGAAAAAGACCTCGGAAATGAAGAGGCCAATGAAATGGATTTAGATTTTGTGGAAGCTTTAGAATACGGGATGCCGCCAACAGGTGGTATCGGAATTGGAATTGATAGATTGGTAATGCTTTTAACTGATTCTAAATCAATTAGGGATGTCTTATTATTCCCGCAAATGAAGAATAGATAAAAAATTAATAGCGCTAAAATTAGCGCTATTTTTTATTTAAATAAGTCTTCTTCTTTTTCTTCTACTACTTCAACTTCTTCGATATCTTCTACTTCAGTTTCTTCAGTTCCTATTAAATGTTGATCTTCAACTACTTCAACATCTTCAGCTTCTTCGCCTTCAACAAAAATATAATCTTCAATCTTAACGTTGTTTTTAAACATTTTTTGAGCTTGAATTGCCGTATGATGTTCTTTTCCGTTAGCGATAACTTTAGCTAGGCATATATCCATTTCTACTTCATCGCCGATGACTCTATAATATTGAGCCATACGATAATTATAGGTTAATTTTGTCGAGATATAACCGTCATTTTTAGAGAATTGACTTTCGATTACTTCTTTATAATGTTCTGGGTTTTCTTCTAAATCTCTCATCGCTTCTAAAACTTGTATATATGAACCGACAAATCCAAGATATTTACGATTTATTGATGATTGTAAGTTTTTGATTCTTTCGATTGATAAGTTAAATGTTTCCATGTCATCTGATTCATAAGCTGCATAAGCGGTGAAAGATAAAATTAATACATGGTAAATGTTATTTAGCTTTTTAAGTTCAATTTGATTAAAAGTTTTGATTGCTTCTTCATATTGTCCGGCATAATAATTCGCCATGCCTAAATAGACCATATATAAATTTTTAATGCTCGCAGTTGGTGCGTCAGCAACTCTTTCTTCACATAGTCTGACCGCATCATTCACTTCTAAATCATAATCTACCATCATATTAAATTTAGTTGAAAACACTTGTAATGGGCCGTGTACTTTGTATTT
>JAVEVN010000142.1:0-3021 GCA_034005025.1 Candidatus Izemoplasmatales bacterium
TTTTATTATTTTATTGATAGAAACTTCGGAATAGGGATGATTTGAAAATTCTAATTGAGCTGCATCAATAATCTTTTTTTGTTTGTCTATAGGCAAATTGAAAAATGTTGAGCTTGGCATAGTTTTCACCTCGTATTTTTATTGTATATGACAAGGTGTCAATTGTCAATTTGTTTGACTTGATATCACAGAAATTACACAAAAGAAAATGTCAGTCAAATTTTAATTTAACTGACATTAAATAATTATAATTTTAAGATTTTTTCTAATTCTAATAAACAATATTTTTTATCAGAGTCTTTTTCAATAGTGGCAATAACAGATTTAGCTTTTTTCAGCATTAAGTCTCGATGAGTAAAATCCTTTAATAAGTGGTATGCTCTGACATTCGCTTCATATGCAAAAAACAAATCAAGTTCTTGTAGATTGATTTTAACCGTATCATCTAAAACTCTTTTAGCATAATAAAGACTAGCTTCTAAAAGATTGGCTTCTGCGAACACTCTTGAAACTTGCCAGTTACTTCTTATAAAGTGAACATGATTGCCAACCAAAGACCAATAGTATTTGGATTTAAAGGTTAAATCGATCATCTTTAATGTCTCTTCTACAGTTCGATTCTCCTTTTCAATATAATCCCAGGTTTGATTAAAAGCTTGCTTAGCTAAACTTCTTATTTCATCGTCTAACATATTATTATTTAGCCGCCTCTCTAAAAATCTCTAATCCTTTATCTGTCAACTCATGTTTAACCATCTCTTTTAAAACTTTGTAAGGAATAGTTGCAATATCAGCTCCAGCTAATATGCTTTGATCAACATGCGAAAGATGCCTAATTGAAGCAGCAATTATTTCCGTTTTAAAATTATAGGTCTTAAACATAGTTTTGATATTTTTAACTAATTCATATCCAGCATCATCTTTACCTGTTAAATCGTCTAATCGGCCTAAAAAAGGAGAAACATAAGTTGCGCCTGCACTAGCAGCCATCAATGCTTGAGACATAGAAAACACGAGGGTTACATTGGTTTTTATACCAAGTTTACTCAAACTTTTGACAGCCTTTATACCTTCAATAGTCATCGGAATTTTAATTACAATATTTTTATGCATGGCTGCATATATTTTCGCTTCCTTAACCATAGATTCACAATCAGCTTCTTGGACTTCTGCACTTATAGGTCCATCGACTAAGGCTACAATTTTTTCTATTGCTTCTTTTAATGTAATACCTGATTTCGCAATTAAGGACGGATTGGTTGTAACACCGGAGATTATCCCCCATTTACTAACTTCCTCAATTTCTTTTATTATCGCTGTATCAGCAAATATTTTCATAATATTCCTCCTTTTTATTTTAATAAATATTTAACTTCTTCAATTAAACGATCTTTTAGTTCTTCAGCTTCAAATATAATCTCGTCGATTGTCTGCTTAAATTCTTTCTTTAATCCTTCATCTTCTAATCCCGGCAAATTAATTAAAACATTCATCGCTGCGCCTTCAATAGCTGAATAAAGCATTAAAACACTTACTCCTTGATCGGAGATTGTATTTCGATTTGAATACTCAATTAAAGATTCAACTTCTCTTAAAGTTTTTAAGGCTAAAGTTGAAACCTTAAGCGGAATCTTAATGCACCCGATAGTTGCTTTCTCAATCTCAGCATTTCGATAAATAATTTCTTCATCAGTTTCTTTAGGTAATTTATAAGCTGTCATCAAGTTGTTAAAAGATTCCGTATCTAAATCAATATATTCGATAAATTTTATTTTTGCTTTTTTAAAAACTTCGATCGATTTATTATATTGATTTTGAATTGGATCAGGTAAAGCTTTAAACTTTTTCTTACCAACGGTTAAATTAGCTACCATCATAATTAGGCTACAACCATTTGCACCAGCTAAAGCACTGACACTACCACCGCCTGGCGCTGGCGATGATGAAGAAAGTTCGTCTAAAAATTCCTTTACTTTCAAATCAATCAGTTTCATATTTATTCCTCCTTATAAATTGCTCTGTCTTTAACAATCAATTTTCCGTTCTTAAAAACATGCAATGTATGGTTAATTCCATAATGATAGATAAAGTAGTCAAGATTTTTACAATCAAGCAATAACAAGTCTGCACATTTACCTTCTTGAATACTTCCAACTTTTTCGTGGATATCTAAACTATAAGCGGGATTAATCGTAGCTGCGGTCAACACTTCAGCCGGCAACATTCTCAGTTTGTTTCCGGCAATTTGCAAAGTTAATTGGTAGTTTTCTGAAGGTGTAGATCCAGGATTATAATCACTTGACACAGCTAAAGCTACTCCAGCATCAATCAGTTTTCTTGCAGGAGCGTACTCCTTATTTAAGAAAAAAGAAGTTGATGGTAAAAGATTAGCAATTGTATCTGTTTTAGCCACTTTAGCAATATCTTCATCGGTTATTGCCATCAGATGGTCAATTGTTTTAGCTTGTAAATTAAGGGCAACTTCAGTTCCCCCGATTGAATCAATTTCATCAGTGTGAACTCTAAGTTTAAATCCCAATTGTTTTGCTTTAGATAAAATTATGTTTGTTTCATCTTTATCAAAAACACCTGTTTCACAAAAGACGTCCGCATAATCAGCTAAGCCTTCCTCTTTGATTATTTCCAAATCTTTTACAATTTGATTTATAAATTCATCTCTTTTATTAATGAATTCTTTTGGCAAGGCATGAGCGCCTAAATATGTTATATAAATATCTATTGGATAATTCTCTTTTAATTGTTTTAGTACTCTTAGAGTTTTCATTTCAGTCTTAAGATTCAAACCATAACCGGATTTAGCCTCTAAAGAGGTTACGCCAAATAGCATCATTTCTTTTAAGGATTTTTCAGCTTGTTTATAAAGTTCATCAAAAGTTGCTTCTTGAGTCGCTTTGACAGTACTTAAAATGCCTCCGCCTTGTTTTAAGATTTCTAAATAATCAACTCCAGCAATCTTTTTAGCAAATTCATGTTCTCTTGATCCTCCAAATACTAAATGAG
>JAVEVN010000143.1:0-3020 GCA_034005025.1 Candidatus Izemoplasmatales bacterium
ATTAATCGAAGTAGTAAGCGATGAGATTGTAATTCCCAGTTTATTAGCTACATTAGACATAGTCGGTTCTTTAACGTTATTTATCGCTTCAATAACATGAATTTCACTCATGCTCAATTTTATGCCTTTATCTTTCAGGTTTTGCCCTTCAATAGCTAAAATACGGTTGAATATCTCAACTAGTAGTTCATTGATAATCGCTCGAGATTCTTCACGACTATACTTTTTCAATATAACCAACCCCCATTGTTCCTGGACCAGCATGACAGCCAACTACAGGAGTTAGAGGAATCAAAAGGATATCTCTTAATCCTTCAACTTCCAACTCATCTTTTAAGTCCAACATTTCTGACATATTATTTGTATAGACAATAAAAGGCAATACATTTTTGTCTTTTACTTCTTCTAAGATACGTCTTTTAAGTTCTGCTCTAGCTTTAGAAGTTGTTCTAATCTTGTCAAGGGTTACAACTTTTCCTTCTTTGCTTATATGTAATAATGGTCTAAGTTTCAACAAAGACCCCAAAGCTCCAGCCACTCCAGATAAACGTCCGTTTTTAACCAAATACTTCAAAGTATCTACAGTTACATAAACATGATTATTATCTTTAATTCTTTGTAGTTTTTCTAAGATTTCTGGCATAGATTTTTTTTCATCGGCCATCTTCTTAGCTTGCATCGCCATATAAGCTTCTACATAAGTAAGTGAACTTGAATCAAATACTACAACTTCAATATCAATCATTGAAGCAGCTAAAACAGCGTTTTGATAAGTACCGCTTAGTTCTTTAGAAATAGTAATTACAAGAAGCTTATTATAACCAGCGCTTTTCATTTCTTCATACATCTCTAGAATTTTACCTGTTGATGTTTGTGCTGTTGAAATATCCAAATCAGGATTTTTCTGAAGTCTTGAGTAAAACTCATCACTTGTTATTTCGATGAAATCTTCATATTCTTCTTTGCCAATATTTAATAATGATCTAAACTTTCTAATCTCTTTGTCATGAACTAAATAATCAATCCCTGAATTCCCACAAACTGCTACACCAATTTTTTCCATAATTCCCCTCTTTTTGTTTTATATTCCAATATTTTGAACTTCAAACAATATTTTATCACATCACTAATGCTTAAGCAACATTAAAGTAATTTTTTCTTGTTTTTAGCTTATAAATATCTAGAATAACAATTGAATTCTTCTTTTTTAAGTGCTATTATTGTTTAAAACAGAAAAGACAAAGGAGAAAGATTATGTCACCGGAATTATATGCTTTTTTACTAACATTATTTGCTGGTTTATCCACCGGTATCGGCGGTTTAATCGCCTTTCATAGACATGCCAAATCGAAGATATTTCTGACGTTTTCTCTAGGATTTTCAGCCGGAGTAATGATATATGTTTCTTTTGTCGAAATTATGCCTAAAGCGATCGAGTCTTTATCTCAAGTTTTCGCAGAAAAAACCGGTTATATTTACGCTGTTTTAGCTTTCTTTATTGGAATTGGTTTTATCGCTTTGATTGACTGGTTGATTCCCGAAAAAGAAAATCCTCATGAAATTCCTGATGACTTGGACAGTGAGTCAAGTAAAAAAAGTTTAATGAGAATGGGGTTATTTTCAGCTTTAGCAATTGTTATTCATAATTTCCCAGAAGGTTTAGCAACTTTCGTTGCCGCAATCGACAGTTTATTTTTGGGTATTTCTATCGCTATAGCGATTGCATTGCATAATATTCCTGAAGGAATTGCTGTTGCCGTACCGATTTATCAAGCAACAAATTCCAAGAAAAAGGCTTTTAGTTTCGCCTTCTTCTCCGGTTTAGCTGAACCGATTGGTGCTGTGGTAGGTTATTTCTTGTTAAGAGCGATATTTAACGATGCTACATTCGGTTTTGTATTTGCTTTCGTTGCCGGAATTATGGTTTATATATCCTTGGATGAATTATTGCCTACAGCTGAAAAATACGGTAAACATCACATATCGATTACCGGACTTATTCTCGGCATGATTATGATGGCAGTTAGTTTAATCATTTTTGCATAAAATAATTAACTAAAAAAGAAAGATGTTGGAAAATTCCAACATCTTTTTATATTACATAAATATCTTAATAGTTTTTATAAGGATTTGTATCAACTTCAGATTCAATAATTTCAATATCTTTGAACATTTTTCTTAAATCTTTAGCGACAGCTCTAACAAAAATTTTCTCGGCATGATGACCGATATCAATTAAAGTAATGCCCATACTTTCAGCGTCTAAAGCCGTGTGGTAAGTGACGTCGCCAGTTAAATAAACATCGCAATTTCGCATTTTTGCCTGATACATATGTTTAGATCCGCTACCGCCAGATATGCCCACTTTTTTAATCATTTTATCGTCATTCCCGATTAATTTAACAGAAGACACGTTTAATTTTTCTTTTATAAATTCAATGAAATTTTTAATATGAATCTCTTCAATGTCACCATAACGGCCGATATTATCTACTTCATCCATCAAAGCGACATTTTTTAATCCTAAAATTTTTGCAAACTCATCGTTCATTCCGCCATCGGCAGTATCATAATTCGTATGCGCTGAATAAACGGTTATATTGTGTTTAATCAAGTTTTTTATTATCCAACCTCTAGGAGTATCAAAAATAATTTTATCCAAAGGATTAAATAATAATGGATGATGGGAAAAAATCATATTGACTTTTTTCTCAATCGTCTCTTTAACAACATCTTTGGTAACATCCAGGGTTATTAGTATCTTTTTAGCTGGAATATTTAATGTGCCAACCTGAATGCCGACATTGTCCCATTCATAAGCGAGTTCTTTAGGATATTTACTTTCAAAATACTTGATTACATCAATTAAATTCACGATATTACCTCCTCGAGCAATTTAATTCTTTGCGCTATTTTATCTTTTTCTGATAAAAGCTTTGTCTTATTAGGAGCAAAGATTAGCTTTTTTAGATTTTTCTTTATCATCTCAGTAAATTCAGGACTTTTGTCTTTTATAATGA
>JAVEVN010000144.1:0-3005 GCA_034005025.1 Candidatus Izemoplasmatales bacterium
AAAGAAAAATTAATCTTTTTTTTACCCCGTTAAATTTAAATGCCAATTAATCTTAATATATCATTGTAAGTAACATAAATCATTAAAGCTATCAACAAGAAGAAAACAATAGTATGTAACCAATTTTCAACTTTCTTGTTCGGTTTCTTTTTGGTTATAGCTTCATAGCCGATAAAGACTATTCTTCCACCGTCTAAAGCTGGTATCGGCAATAGATTTAAGATTCCTAGATTCACTGATAATAGACCAATAAAACTTAATAATGATATAACTCCAGCACTAGCTGCTTCACTTGTCATTGAGAAAATCCCAACAAATCCGCTTAAATCAGAAACGCCAACCAAACTAGAGGTAAATAATAAACCTAATGTCCCAAAAATTGATGTCGCGGCACCCCATAACATAATAAAAGCATTACCGATAGCACCGAAGATTGAAAACTTAGATTCTCCTGAAATTCCAATTCTGCTTGTAAAATAAGTGGTGTTCATAGCGTTTAATACATCTTCTCCATAGACGATATATTCGAATTCATAAACTGCACCATCACTAATTGCAGAGTCAATAACTACTGCATCATCTTTTTGAACTAAAACTGTCTCTTTATCTCCCACTCGATAAATAATATTATCATCTAAATCTGTCGGATCTATTTCGACTAAAGTGTAGTCTCCTTCAACTCTAATATCGACAACTACTCCCTCATACTCAGAAATAGCTTGTCTAAATACGGTAATACTAAATAAATCTTCTTCATCAGTTGAACCTTCAGAATTTATATAAGCAAAAGCTAAAACTTCATTCCAAGAATTCATCTCAAGACCATTAAGTGTCAAAATCTCATCCCCAGGTAAAAGTTCACTTTTTATATATAGAGGAGAATCAATAATTAACCCATCACTACCGCTAGAACCAGCAAACCCTAACCCGAAAAATAATAATTGCGGATAGATTTTTTCTAGAGTTATTAGCTGACCATTTCTCTCAACCACAATATCATAACCTTGAGAATAATCGCTATTGATACTAGCTAATTGTGAAGTGATAGAATCGCCTTCGTCACTCCAACTATCTACCTCAACTCCATTTATTGAAATAATCTTATCCCCTGGCTCAATAACTTCATAAGCCGGTGAATTTTCGCTAACTTCAGATACAACGGTTGAAGCAGTATTTGGAACGCCAATCGCAAAAGCAATAATCAAATAAATCACAAGCGCTAAAACGAAATTCATCAAAGGCCCACCAAAGGTAGTTAGAAATCTTTGAGTTTTAGTTTTACTGTCAAATCTTCTGTTATTTGGCGCTATTTGCATTTCATTCTTATCAAAAACATAAAATGCATCTTGTTTAACTTGATATTCGTTTATAAATAAAGAGTCTTCTCCTGATAAATCCATTGTTTCTACAGTTACTTCTAACAAATCCTGATATTTATCATTTTTAGGATTGATAATTATTCTTTTAACGATATTTTCTTCATCAAAATCAAGTCTAATCTTATCGCCGATTTTTACAATCTCTTCTTCTAATTCTTCTCCTGACATTGAAACAAAACCGCCGAAAGGAATTGCTCTAATTGAATAGATTGTTTCACCTTTTTTCTTACTGAATAACCTTGGACCCATACCAAATGAAAATTCATGACAAAGAATTCCCGCTTTTTTAGCGAAATATAGATGCCCTAACTCATGTATACAAATAACTAAACCTAATACTAATAGAAAAAGTATTATGTTCCAAATTGTCGATAAAATACTCAAAGTAATAAACATATAAATTGCTCCTTAATATTTCTGGTAAACTCTATTTTTTATCTCTCTATCAATTTCATATATTTTTTCAATATCTGGAAAATCGATAACAGAATGTTTATCCATTTCTTCTCTAATAATTTTTTCAATATCTAAAAACTTAATTTTTTCTTCTAAAAACAATCTAACAGCCACTTCATTAGCTGCGTTTAAGACAGTTCTCATACTTCCGCCTTGTTTATACGCTTCTTTAGCGTAGGTTAAACAAGGATATCTTTTTTCATCTATTGCTTGAAAATGCATTTCATTCATTCTAAGCAAATCAAAGCTTTCATTAACGACATTTTTTCTTAAAGGATAATACATCGCATATCCTATCGGAAGTTTCATATCATGATTTGCGATTTGTGCGATTATTGATCCGTCAACAAATTCAACTAATGAATGGATTAAACTTTCATGATGAAGTATGGCATCAACCTGATCGATACTTATATCAAACAGGTAAGCAGCTTCGATAATCTCAAAACCTTTATTCATCATCGTCGCTGAATCTATGGTTATTTTATTACCCATAGACCAATTAGGATGATTCAAAGCATCTTTAACAGTAACTTCATTCAACTCAGCTCTTGATTTTCCCCTAAAAGATCCACCGCTAGCCGTAATAACCAATCTTTTAACTTTGCTGATATCTTCTCCATTTAACGCTTGCCATAATGCACTATGCTCAGAATCAATAGGATAGATTTTAGCTGAGGATTTTTTTAAGGCTTCTTTAATTAAATGCCCACCAACAACTAATGTCTCTTTATTCGCCAAAAGAATTCTTTGATTTAATTCAATCGCTTTAAGAGTCGGTTTCAATCCAACCATGCCGACCAAAGCATTTATCATAAGCGCTTCTGGATCATCGTTAAATTTCACTAAATCAACCAATCCTTCTTCGCCATAAAAAACATTTAATTCAGGATGATTCTTCTTGATTTCATCGGCTTGTTCTTTATTCTTAACTGAAACAACTTCTAAGGAGAACTCTTCGATTATCTCTTTTAATAAATTGAAATTATTATATCCGGATATTCCCTTTAAACAAAAATCATTCGGATTGTTTCTTATAATATCAATAGTCTGCTTTCCAATCGAGCCAGTCGCTCCTAATAAATAAACTTTTCTCATAAATTCTAACTCGCTATAATGATAATAATCATCAAGAATATTGCCGAAAACATACTGGAATCAAATCTATCT
>JAVEVN010000145.1:0-2972 GCA_034005025.1 Candidatus Izemoplasmatales bacterium
AAACTGGATTAGATGGCTTTGATTTTCCTGAGTTAAAAATTAACTTTGACAATCGACCTGCAGTGCACTTTATCGCTGAAACCTTATTAAAAAGTGAAGAAAAAATCACGGTTGTTACAACTGGTCCGATGACAAATTTAGCTATAGCATTAAAATTATTTCCAAATATTAAAGAAAAAATTGAAGAAGTTGTTTTGATGGGTGGTTCTTATCAAAATGGTAATGTCACACCAGCAGCAGAATATAATATTTATGCAGATCCTGAAGCGGCTTATATCGTTTTTAATTCTGGTTTAAAAATTAAAATGTTTGGTCTTGACGTGACTAGAAAAGTAATGGTCTTAAAAGAAGTTATTGAAAGAATGGAAAAAATGAATAATAAAGCTTCAATTCTTTTCTCTAAGCTTATGAAAGTCTTCAATGAGAATCAATTAAAAACCTTTGGCTTACCAGGCGGTCCGCTTCACGATCCTTTGCCAATCGTTTATTTAATTAATCCCGAGGTTGCCGAGTTAAGCCATGTTAATTGCCAAATTGACATAAGTCATGGTCCAAGTTACGGTAGAACTAATTGCGATTTATTTGACTATTTAAAATTAGAAAAAAATACTTATGTCGCAACTAAAGTAGATGTTGATAAGTATTGGGATATAATCGAAGAAGGAATAAAGTATTATCAATAAAAAAATGCTTTCGTACTTGAAAATACGAAAGCATTTATTTTTAATTAATTAATTAAAATATTGAAGCGATTAAGAAGATATAAGCAAATAAACTCGCAACCAATGATACAACGGTAATTTGAGTATTGATTGATGGTCCGGCTGTATCTTTGAACGGATCGCCTACTGTATCGCCAACAACTGCGGCTTTATGAGCGGGACTACCTTTTCCCCCATGATGACCGGCTTCAATATATTTTTTACCGTTATCCCATAAACCGCCGCTATTAGACATGTATAGTGCTAATAAGACGCCTGATACAATATTTCCGGCCAAGAAACCGCCAATAGCGTATACCCCACCGATAAGTCCAACAACTAGAGTGATTATAATCGCAAATCCACCGGCAAACATCAGTTCATGAAGCGAACCTTCAGTAGCGATTATGATACATTTATCATATTCAGGAAGAACGCCTTCTTTACCTTCTTTAAGCCCAGGGATTTCATCGAATTGTCTGTGAATTTCCGCAACCATCTTTTCAGCGTTTTTATTAACACCGAGCATCAATAGACTTGAGAATACTGCAGGAACGGCCGCACCGATTAAAAGACCGAAGAACACTTTAGGGTCTAAGATATCAAAACCTTCAAAATTAAACAAAATCCCAGCTTCAATAGCCGCAGATTTAACTTCTGAAACAAAGGCAGATAGAAGAGCGATAACCGTTAATCCAGCCGCCCCAATAGCAAAGCCTTTAGTAACTGCTTTTACAGTATTTCCAGCTGAGTCAAGTTGGTCAGTAATTTCAATTACGTCTTCACCTAAACCACCCATTTCCGCTAAACCTCTAGCATTATCAACAATCGGTCCATAAGCATCATTTGATATAATCATACCAACAATTGAAAGCATTCCCACGGCTGCCATTGAGATTCCGAATAATCCATAACCGATTCCCAAAGGACTAGCGATATAATAAGCTGCTAAAGCGCTTATTGCAATACCCACCATTGCCGGCAGAACTGATAAGAAACCATAAGATGTACCAGAAATTATGGTCAGAGCCGGTCCGCTCTCACTAGCTTTTGCGACATTTCGAACCGGTTTTTTCTCATCATTAGTAAAGTAATCGGTAGTGATACCAATTAATACTCCAACAAATAAACCGATTACAGCGACTAAATATAATCTAAATTCATATTTGAATATAAGTGTTGCAGCAAGTGTTAAAATCGCAAAAATTCCCGTTGTTATATATGTACTTAAATTCAATGCTCTTGTAGGTGAAGAATTTTTACCCATTCTTGCGAACATAACTCCAATTATTGAAGATAAAAGCCCTAAACCGGCAAAAACAAAGATCATTTCAATCAATTTATTATTATTTAAGGAAGCTGCCATAACTAAAGCAGCAGCTAATGAAGCAACATGAGAATCAAATAAATCTGCACCCATCCCAGCAACATCACCGACATTATCACCAACATTATCAGCGATAACTGCTGGATTTCTAGGGTCATCTTCAGGTATTCCCAGTTCAACTTTACCAACTAAATCCGCGCTGATATCCGCTGCTTTAGTAAAGATTCCGCCGCCTGCTTTAGCAAAAAGAGCTAAAGAAGAAGCACCGAAACTAAAACCTAAAAGCATAGTCGGATTACCTGTTAACCAAAAGAATAAAGAAACACCTAATAAACTCGATCCAACAACTGCCATTCCCATGACGGCTCCGCCTCTAAATCCGCTCAAGAAAGAGTTGCCAATATTTTCAGTCGCTGCTTCAGCGGTTTTTTTATTAGCGATTGTCGCAACAAAAATCCCGATTTTTCCAGCCATTGCACTAAAAATTGTACCGAAGATATAAGCGAAACTCATTGTGATATTATTCAATAAAATAGCATTGAAACTATCCTGGTGCCAAATAGGTTTTGGCAAGAAGATTAGAATCAATATCGCTATAACCAAAGCAAATTTAGCTAAAACTGTATACTCTTTTTTTAAGAATGTATTTGCCCCGCTTTTAATTAAATCACTGATTTTACTGATTTTTTCATTGGTGCTTTTTTGTTTTTTAATCCACAGATATAACCATCCGGCCATTAAAAAAGCGCCAATTGAAATGACGATACTAAAAATAATTGCGTAAATCATATTTATCCTCCCCAAAAAAATGATTTGTACTTTAAAAAATATTATAGCACAATCCAATTTTGAATTAAACTGGGCATAGATAAAATAAATAATAAAAAAAGCGACTTATCGGTTAAATAAGTCGCAATATTTTTAATTTTTATAAGTTTTCTAAG
>JAVEVN010000146.1:0-2948 GCA_034005025.1 Candidatus Izemoplasmatales bacterium
TACAGCTGATTCAAGCGCAAAATTACCCTGAATCGCACCATAGCCTCGATAAGCTCCAGCTGGCGTATGATTGGTATAAACGATATCACCAGCAAATCTAACTGACTCAACTTTATTATATAAAGGCAAAACTTTAGATCCAGTAACCATAAAAACAGTTAATGCATGTTCCCCATAAGCTCCAGTATCACTTAAACCGATACAGTCAATAACTTTTAAATTGCCGTCTTTATCAGCCCCTAAAGCGATATCAATTCTCATCGGATGACGGGAATAAGTGGATTCAAAAACTTCTTTTCTTGTGTAAATCATCTTTGCCGGTTTTCCGGTTTTATACGTTACATATGCAACGAGCATTTCTCCATGAATAGCTTGTTTACCACCAAAGCCTCCGCCAACTCTCGGTTTGATAACTCTAATTTTTGACATTGGAATTTCCAAGCCTTGAGAGATTATTCTTCTAACGTGAAAAGGTGTTTGAGTTGCAGAATAAATAACGATCCGGTTTTGATAATCCATCCTTGCATTTACAGTATGCGGTTCTAACATAACATGAGCTTGAGCTTGAGTATAAAAGGTTTCTTTTATCACATAATCAGATTCCTCTAAACTCTTTTTAACATTACCGATTTCCATACCATAAGAAGCCGCAATATTTCTTTTTGGTTTAAACCCAATATCAAACATCTCGTGAATTTCTTCTTCCGGATGGATAATTATCTCATTGTCTTTAGCTTTTTCAAAATCAAGGACAGGTTCTAAAACTTCATATTCAACCTTGATTAATTCAAGAGCTTTCTCTACTGTTTTTTCATTCCTACCAACTACCGCTAAAACTTCATCGCCAATATATCTGACATACTCATCCAAAACGAATTTGTCATGAGGAGATGGCTCAGGATAGCCTTGTCCGGCTCTAGTGAAAGGAATTCTTTTAAAATCTTTGTGAGTCAAAACCATTTCAATACCATCAAGTTTTTTAGCCTCAGCATCATCGATATTTATAATTTTCGCATAAGGATGTGGGGAACGTAAAACCTTGATAATTAAACTTTCTTTTTCTGCAAAATCATCAGTGAAGCCCTTACGGCCTTTCATGATTCCTTCGCCATCAATTGAATGGACCTTATTATTAACTACTTTCATGATTCATCACCCAAATATTTCTTAATCGCCTCATGTTGAGAAAGATATCCCGTACAACGACATAAATTGCCGACTAAATATTTTCTGATTTCCTCATCACTAGCATTCTTATTTAACTGTTTTAATGAATAAACTGTGAGTGCCATTGAAGGATTACAATAACCGCATTGATCAGCTCCCAACTCACCAAAATAATAAGCTAATTTTTCCGCTTCTTTTTCAATGCCCTCAACAGTTATTATTTCATGACCTACACATCTTATCGCTAACATCGAGCATGATGGAATCGGCTTTCCGTCAAATAAAACTGTACAAACACCACAACTGGTATTGTCACAACCTCTTCTAACGCTCTTATAACCATTATCACGTAAAACGTCTAATAAATAATCATTAGGCTCAATTAAAAAGTTTTGAGAGACGTTATTAACCTTTAATGTAATTTTCATTTAATCACCTCTTTCAATCCTCTTTTTAAATAAGTTTTAAGCAATAACTCTCTATATTCCTTACTACCCCTAACATTATCTCTTAGACTAATCTCATCCATCGCTATATCAACAGCTTCTTCGATAACTAAATCATCAACTACTTTTTTAGAGTTCAAATAATTAGCTGTATTTATTGCTAAAACTGCTTGAGCTGGCCTACTGCCAACAGCTATCTTAAATCCGTCACCCTTACTAATTGCAATATTCAATACCGCAAAATCCAAGTGAGTTTTAGCAACTTTCTTAAAATACCCAACAACATTTTCTTTAGGTATTTTGATATTAAGCAAGATATCTTCAGGAAGTTTTTTCATATTCATAAAATCAAAGATACTAACATCTTTTAATTTATAGAACTCAAGTCTTGCATCTAATACCAATAAAACTCCTAACAAGTCACTAAAAGCAAACTTACCCATAACGCTTCCACCTATGGTCGCAATATTTCTTACTCCAATACCCATAATATGCCCAATAGCTTCAGAAATAATACCTGAAGCAATTGCTTTAACAGCCTTATTTACTTCTATCTCCCTTAAAACTGTCATTGCGCCAATTTCAACATAAGCGTTTTCTTCTTTGATGTAACTTAAGCCTAAATTATCCAAAGAAATCAAAGTGTCAACTTTTTTTAGCGAAATCTTTTGCCAAGCACCACCGGCAATAATCTTGTTTTCTTTTTTTTCCGTTACCAAAGAATAAGCCGTGCTTAAATCCGTTGGCGAAACATAATTCAATATTTCCATCTTGATCATTCCTTTCCGTTTATTCCTAAAAAATCTTCTTCAGTATCAATATCTTTCAATATAAATGGATCATCAACATCAATAATCTCAAATCCACACAAATCCCTATATGCCTTCAAATTAGTTGCTTTTGTATTTAATATTTCTTTTTTTAATGAAAAATCGAAATATAAAGGATGTCCTAGATGTTTTTCAAAAGACGGAACCCGAAGTTTTTCTTTACCTAAAAGCAATTTTTCATAAACTTCTTTACCTAAAAGCGGATAATCTCCGGGAATTAAAAAAAAATTATGATTAATCCGCGTTACTCCCGCCTTAACAGAAGAAAACATACCTAAGGCATAATCTCTGTTATAAACAGTTTCGACATAATCATAATTTCGCAATACTTCTTTAATTTCATCATGGTAATGGCCAGTAACCACATAAATCTTTTCACAAACTTCGTGCATAGTTAAAATTGTATGGACTATTAAAGGTAAACCTTTATAATCTACACACATTTTATTCTTATTAAATCTAGAAGAGTAACCGCCAGCTAAAACAATTCCGTCTAACATAAAAA
>JAVEVN010000147.1:0-2861 GCA_034005025.1 Candidatus Izemoplasmatales bacterium
CCGATAATTATCAAAGCGATAATCAAAAGAGCTATTTCACTCTTAATAAACATCCTTAATAAATAGATAATCAATATTGAGGCCGCGTATAGATGAATGATGCCAAACACTATTAAAGTTCCGGAAATTAAAAATTCGTCTAATAAATATGTAACTAAACTGATAAGAATCGCTACTGCGCCTAATTTTAAGCCTCGGGAAAGATTGTTTTTACTGAAAGTATAACTTATACCCGAAACAACTAAAAATAGTGTCACAAAGAAAAAGTGACCGAAGAATCTTAAATCTGAGTTCCAATAACTAATTGCGAACACTCTTAAAGATTCAAAAAATTGATTATCAACAGAACTGTAATTGCTAAAAAGACTTCTTACAACCGCAAAATCATACATCAGATGATCAAAAACCATCATAATTATCGCAAAACCTCTTAAGAAATCTAATTCCCATACTCTTTTTTTCATATAAAAGTCTCTCTTCGTTTAATTATGAATATTATAACATTAAAGTAAAAAAATTTAATAATTTTTAAATGTTTTACCAATAAATATAGTTAGTTATCCGTATAGATTAATGAGAAGGCTTTAACTTTTGACTTTTGTGATATAATTTAATCGAGGTGAGACGATGCAGATAAATTACGAAGATTATATCGATTTATTAAAAAATAAAGATGAAGAAGCCTTTCAAACAGTGTATGAAAATACTAAAAAAGGTGTTTTTTCTGTGATTGTCTCGATAGTAAAGAATAAAGCAGTTACAGAAGATTTAATGCAAGATACCTACATCAAGATGATTGAAAAAATTAATCAATACAAACAAGGAAGAAATTTTTACGCTTGGCTATTACAGATAGCTAAAAATAATGCATTAGATTATTACCGTAAATATCATCGTGAAACTCTATACGATCCGATTGAGCAATCATATTATCATGATAACTTAAAAACCGATGAAGTTACTTATACTGTGATGGATTTAGTTAAACCGTTACCAGATCTAGATAAACAAATCGTTTTACTTAGAGCAGTCGATGAGATGAAGTTTAAAGACATTGCTAAAGTGGTAGATAAACCTCTAGGAACGGTATTATGGATTTATAATAAAGCAATTAAGACCTTACAAGAATATTTAACGGTCGAGGTGAAAAAATGAAAGAGAAAGAAATCTTATCAAGAATTAAAGAAACAGCTATTAATGAAATACCTGATATTTCTAAAAAAATTAATCTAGCAAATATCGAAATCGAACCAAAAGTTAAGCGTAATTTTAACTTTAATTTTGGTAAAGTCTTAAGATTGGCAACAACCAGTATTGTTTTGTTAGTTACAGCTTTATTTGCATACAACGCATTTTTTAATAATAGTTCTTCTACTCTCACTCCACTAGCTTCAGATACTGAGATACTCGGTTTTCAAACTATAACTGGAGCGATACTTTTAGAAGACAGTGAAGTCGAAGACTTAAACTTTATTGAAAGTGAAGAAGTTATGCCTTTAAGCATGATGACTGAAAGTTTTATGATTGATGATTATGTAGAAGAGATGAATCCTCTTATCCATTTGATGGAAACAGTATTGAATGAGAGCGATTCAATCAAATATCAAGAATTCGAATCCGATCTAGAAAATTATCAATATGCTTTTGAATATAAGACTAATGATTTAGCTAAAAATGAAATCAAGTATCGCATTTATTATAATAATGATGGCGAAACCTTAACCGGTAAGGTTATACTCAACGAAAAAGAATATGAATTCACTAAAACTAATTTACAAACTAGAGTTTATAGTTCTGAAGAAAATTATATTTTAATTGATAATGAATCAACTTCATTAAGACAAAAATTCAACTACCGTCTATATGGCAAAGATGGTTTAGTAATGGAAAATAATATGGAAATCAGCCGGGTTAATAATCGCCTTCAAGTTAAAGCTTCTTTTAATAGAGTTAATTCAGAAATAATCGTTTTGAACATTCAAAGAAGCTATCAAACTGGTTTAGACGAATTGGAAGTCGAGTTTGAAATTAAAGGTCAAAAAGGTTCATTTAGAGTAATGTTAGAAGAAAGTCATGAATTTGGATATCGTTATCGATATATACTATCTGAAAACAATCAAGTAAATCAACCGAGAGGACCTTTTGCTGGTAGAGGTTCATCAAATAATTCTTAAAATTAAAATAATTACCAATAAATATTATGTTTGGTTCGTATATATAACAAGAAAGAATTTTAAGGAGGATAAATTTATGAAAAAAATTGTTTTGTTTATTATGGCTATATCAGCCAGTTTAATGTTTATCAGTTGTACAAATGATGATGAGGTGGCTTTAGTTGAAGATGAACAAATCTTTACCTTACAAGCTTTGAGTTCATCAAGTTTATTATCTTATCAAGAAGAGTTAGTTGAAGAAACTGCTTATTCAAACCCAACTAGAACTCAAACTGAGGAAGAACCTAAGATTACTACAGAAGTTGAAAACATTGATTATTATGTAGAAATGATGGATATGTTTTTAGGAGATGATAACTTAACTGTTGAACAAAGTGAATCAGATAATGAAGACTATCAATATTTAACTGTTTATTCAGTTAGAAATATCAATGGCGAAATGGTTACTTATAAGTTCTATTACAATGAATTTGATTTAACCGCTGAAGATTTAGAAGAAGTTCCAGCTACTACTTATTCTGAAAACCCTGAAAATCCAGGATTTAGATTTAGTGATGAAGATGATGATTTGGTTATAATGGGATTAGAAGGCATTTTGATTTATGGTGATTTATCTTATAATATCGAAGGCAAGAAAATCAATAATGGCCAACAAGAAATCTATCGTTTAAGATCATTTAACGATGA
>JAVEVN010000148.1:0-2857 GCA_034005025.1 Candidatus Izemoplasmatales bacterium
TACAACGGAATTAAATTTACTATGGGCGTTAATATTCGTTATCCAAAGAATTATGATTTTGTTAAAAATGAAAAGAAAATTATCAAAGCTGCAGAAGAATTTAAACTTAAATATCAACAAAAAGGCAATTCAACTTATCATTATGTTTCACCAGATGATGATTTAGTCAAATCTCTTCATAACGCTTATAAAAAATACACTGCCGACTATGATTCTAAAATTATGTCAATCGGCGGTGGAACTTATGCGAGAATCTTGAAGAAAGCTGTTGCTTTTGGCCCGAATTTGCCTGGTAACGAAGATTTAGCTCATCAACCTAATGAATACTTGGTTATTAAAGATATGTTGATAGCCGCAGCGATTTACGCTGAAAGTATTGAAATGTTGGCAGGTAAGTAAAAAAGTGCGTTTAAGAAATGTAAAATATGCAGCTGAACTTATAAGAGAATATCCTAATATTGTCATTCCTAACCCTAAAAAACACGCTGGGCATTGGACTGAGGTTTTTAACAACGATAATATTATTGAAATTGAAATTGGTTCAGGTAAAGGGAAATTCATCTACGAAAAAGCAGAATTAAATCCAGATATAAATTATATTGGAATTGAAAAATTTGATTCTGTGATTGTCAGAGCTCTAGAAAAAGCTTTAATCAAACCTTTAGATAACTTATGTTTAATTCGTTTTAACGCCCAAAACATTGATGAAATATTCAAAGATAATGAGATTGCAAATATCTATTTGAACTTTTCCGATCCTTGGCCAAAAAGAAGACAAGCAAAAAGAAGATTAACTAGCCCAAATTTCTTAAAAAAATATAAAAAAATATTAAAGAATAAAGGTTCTATCTTACTAAAAACAGATAATTACGGCTTATTTGAATATTCGATGATGATGTTCAACGAAGACGATAATTTTGTAATGGAAAAAATCATGCTTGATTTATATTCCGATTTACCTAAGGATAATATTCAAACTGAATTTGAAATGAAGTTTGTTAAAGAGAACAAACCGATTTACTTTATAAAAGCTAGACTAAAAGGAGAATAATTGATGAAAAAGTATTATCAAGATTTGGTTAATCTACCAGGTGTATCCGGGCAAGAAAAGTATGTAAGAAATTACATGAGAGAACATTTGGAGAAACTTAGTGAAGAGATTGTTGAAGACAATTTAGGTTCTATCTTTGGCGGTGTTAATTTAGCTAGCGATGGACCGACAGTAATGATTGCTGGCCATATGGATGAAATTGGGGCAATAGTTAAAGAAATCAACAAAAATGGTTCTATCAAACTATTAGCAATCGGAGGGGTTAATCCAGCAGTAGTAATCTCTCAACACATGAATGTAGTTATCGATGACGGCAGTTTTGTTCCTGGAGTTATCGGAGCTAAACCACCTCACCTATTAAGAGACGGAAAAACTGCACAAGTTTCAAGTTTCGATGATTTCTTTTTAGATATTGGGGCTGATAGTTATGAACATGCCAAAGAATTGGGAATTAGAATCGGTCAACAAGTCGTGTTTGAAAATAATTATAAAGAATCGAAAGACGGTAAAAAGATTTTCTCAAAAGCTTGGGATGACCGTTTCGGTAGTGCTATGGCTTTAGATATCTTAGAGTCAGTAGATAAAAAAGATTTGAAATGCAAACTGTATGCAGGCGCTAATGTTCAAGAAGAAGTCGGGTTAAGAGGAGCGACAACTTCATCATTTAAACTTCAACCGGATTTATTTATAGCAGTTGATTGTTCTCCATGTACAGATACTTTTGAAAAGAGTGAAGTCGGCGGAACTTTAGGTGCAGGATTCATGGTTAGATTCTATGATCCTCGAGCATTGATTCATCAAGGTATGAAAAAATTCATTGAAGAAACTGCAGAAAAAAATAATATTCAATATCAATATTACAATTCCCTAGGCGGAACTGACGCTGCAGCAGTACAATTATCAAGAGAAGGCGTTTTGGTTTGTACAATTGGTATGCCTTCTAGATACATTCATTCAACTACTTCAATTATCCATAAAGATGATTATTTAGCTGTTAAGAATCAAATTTTAGCAATGCTTAAAGAAATCGATTGGGATAAAATTAAAGAAATTAAAAGAAACGTTTAAAACTTAATAAAAAAATAAACTTAGGAGACCACTTAAAGTGGCTTGGAAAGGAAAATTTATGAAAACAACATTATCAAAACGAGAAAAAACTCGTGAAATGACAATTCTAGCGATGTTTATCGCTATAATTGCAATATTGGGCTTGGTCCCTTCACCGCTTGGCACTACTCTAGGATTTTATAGAATAATCGGTGAAGTGGAAGCAACAATTATCCACATTCCAGTTTTGGTTGGTGGAGCTTTATTTGGCAAAAAATTCAGTATATATTTGGGCTTAGCATTTGGCGTTATTTCAATGCTTGCTGCTTTTCTTTACAGTCCGTTTTTCTTTATATATCCTTGGGTTTCTATCTTGCCTAGACTAGCTTTTGGGTTTGTGATCATTTATGTAGTTGATTTCTTTCTCAAAATAATCAAAAATAAGTATTTATCACTGGCAATTAGTTTCTTTTTATTGACACTTATTCATGCGATTTTTACCTTAACGATGCTATTTACTGTTTTTCCGATGGTTTTAGAACTTCCTTTTAACGGAGAGACTTTCACTACCTATCTATTAGTTTGGTTACCATTACACGCTGGATTCCCTTGGATAACAGTAATTGAAGCTGTAATGGCTGGTGTTGTTGGGGGAACTATTATCGTTCGATTATCAAAAATATTTGGAATTAAAAAATATTTGCAAACTTCTAACGCTGATAAATCAGGTGTTGAAGAAAACATAAGTACAGGTGAATC
>JAVEVN010000149.1:0-2848 GCA_034005025.1 Candidatus Izemoplasmatales bacterium
GATATGGAATTATGGGAGGATATTATGGAAAGAAAAGTATTAGTAGAAATCTCTGCTAGACATGCACATGTCTCAAGAGAACATTTAGATATCTTATTTGGAAAAGGCTATGAATTGACTGTTAAAAAGTATTTATCTCAACCAGGACAATTCGCAGCTAATGAAAGAGTCGATGTTGTTGGACCTAAGAAAGAATTAAAAAACGTTTCTATTCTTGGACCGACAAGAAAGCAAACTCAAGTTGAAATTTCTTTGACCGATGCACGTTCAATTGGAGTCGTAGCACCGATTAGAGAAAGTGGAGACACATTAAAAAGTGCTCCTTGCAAGCTTGTTGGACCTAAGGGTGAAGTAGAACTAGCTGAGGGAGTAATTATTGCAAAAAGACATATTCATTTGACTCCTGAAGATGCAGTTAAATTTAATCTTAAAGACAAGGAAATTGTTTCCGTTAAAATCGATACTGACGGTCGTTCAACAATCTTTGGTGATGTTGTAATTAGAATTAGAGACGATTTTGCTTCAGCTATGCATATCGATACTGATGAGGGTAATGCTGCTGGAATGGTTGGAGAAACTTACGGGACAATCATTAAATAATGGCAATCAGATTCGAATTGATTCATCAAGATAAAGAAACCGGAGCTAGATATGGTATACTTCATACTCCTCATGGGAGTTTTGAAACACCAATATTTATGCCTGTAGGCACTCAAGCAACGGTAAAAACACTTGATGTTGATGAAATAAAAGAAGTAAGCCAAGGTTTAATCCTTGGCAATACCTATCATCTGTGGCTACAGCCTGGAGATGAGATAGTTAAAGACCATGGAGGAATCCGTGGTTTTATGAATTGGGATGGAGCTTTGCTTACCGATAGCGGTGGATTCCAAGTTTTTTCTTTATCAAAAATTAGAAAAATTACTGAAGACGGTGTCACTTTTAGGCATCACTTAAATGGTTCTTTACTTCATTTAACCCCCGAAGATAGCATTAAAATTCAAAATAATCTCGGAGCGGATATTATTATGAGCTTTGATGAATGCCCACCTTTTCATTCCTCTTATGAATATCATAAAGAGTCATTGGAAAGAACTATCAGATGGGCAAAAAGAGGAAAAGAAGTTCATGAAAATCCCGATTCTCAAGCTTTGTTTGGGATAGTCCAGGGTGGTCCTTATAAAGATCTTAGACTTCATTCGATTGAAGAATTAAAGAAAATTGATTTTCCTGGATATTCAATCGGTGGTTTAAGCGTAGGTGAAACCAAGGATGAAATGTATGAAATACTTGAGTTTTTAAAAGATAAAATGCCTGAGGAAAAACCGAGGTATTTAATGGGTGTAGGTTCACCTGATGATATTATCATGGGTGTAGAAAACGGAATCGATATGTTCGATTGTGTTTTACCGACAAGAATCGCAAGACATGGCTCAGCAATGACTTCTGTTGGAAAGGTTGTCATTAAAAATAAGACCTATGAGAATGATTTAGGTCCATTAGATCCTAATTGTGATTGCAAAGTTTGTAAAAACTACTCGAGAAGTTATTTAAGACACCTTTTCAAAGCTAAAGAAATGTTAGGGCTCAGACTGGTTAGTTATCACAATCTTTATTTTCTTAAAACATTGATGAAAGATATTCGTGAAGCGATTAAAAATGATCGTTTTTCAGAGTTTAAAGATAAAGTATTAAAAGAGTATTATCGATAGATTTTGTAAGTTCTTTCAATAATTATATTTATTATTTGTTTATTTTATGATAAGATAATTGTAAGATCATTAATTGGGGGTACCAAATGTTTAATATTGACGATAAATTTAATCAAAAACCGAAAATTAAAGTGGTTGGTATAGGCGGCGGCGGTGGCTCCGCTATTAATAGAATGATTGAAAACGAAGTACCTGGGGTAGAGTTTGTCGCGATGAACACTGACGCTCAAGTCTTAAGACTTTCTAAAGCAGACGTTAGATTGCAACTAGGTAAGACTTTAACAAGAGGGTTGGGTGCAGGGGCTAATCCAGAAGTTGGAAAACAAGCCGCAATTGAATCTGAAGATGAAATTAGAGATATTTTAGCTGAAACAGACATGGTATTTATCACTGCTGGTATGGGTGGTGGAACCGGTACAGGCGCTTCGCCAATAGTCGCAAGAATAGCTCGTGAAATGGGTTGTTTAACTATCGGCATCGTTACTAAACCTTTTGGTTTTGAAGGCAAGAAAAGAATGTCTGTGGCTGTAGAAGGCTTGGAACAATTAAAACCTTATGTCGATACTTTGATTGTCATTCCTAATGATAAATTATTCTATATAGTTGATAGAAACACTTCTTATCTTGACGCTTTTAGAGAAGCTGATAAAGTCTTACGTCAAGGTGTTCAAGGTATCACGGAAATTATCGCTATGCCTGGGGTTGTAAACGTCGACTTTGCCGATGTTAAAACCGTTATGAAAGACAAAGGTACAGCCTTGATGGGAATCGGTGTAGCTGAAGGTCCTAATCGAGCAATTGAAGCTGCTAGACAAGCAATCAGATCGCCTTTACTTGAAACATCAATCAATGGCGCTACAGACGCAATCGTTAATATTACGTCAAACTATCAAGCTTCACTTTATGAAATTGATGAAATTATTGCAGAAGTCCATAAAGCTTCCACAACTGATATCAACGTTATTTACGGTTCAGCAATTAACTCTGATTTAGGTGATGAACTGGTAGTTACAGTAATCGCAACTGGTTTCGCTCAAGATCCAATTTTCAAAGATGAAGTAACTCCACCTAAACCTTCTTCATACCATGAACCACAAAAACAAGAAGAAGTTGAAATTGAAATTCCGGAAAAGAAA
>JAVEVN010000150.1:0-2839 GCA_034005025.1 Candidatus Izemoplasmatales bacterium
CAAAACTCTACGTTTTTGCGGATAACCTTCATCATCATAATTAGCTGATCCCCAAGCATTTTCAATCGTACCGTCATCAATAGCAGTAACGATGTCTGAAGCTACTTTAGTTCCGAGTTTTCCACAGAATACAGAAGCGTTTTTAGCAACTGAAGTCGCTTCTAAAGAATGTCCACAAGCTTCATGGAAAATTACGCCTCCAAAGGCATTATGGATAATCACCGGCATGACTCCACTTGGGCAATCATCGGCATAAAGCATTGTTTTAGCAACTTTTGAAGCTTCTTTAGCGTAGGCAGGGATATCCATTTCTTCAAAAAAGAATTCATACCCTTTACCAGAACCGTCTCCAGCACTTCCTGTTTGCATTTGTCCATTATCTGAAGCTACAGATGAAATCATCAATCTAACTTTAACTCTGTTTTCAGTAACAAATCTTCCTTCAGAATTGGCAATTAAAACGTCTTTTTCGTCATCCACAAGATTGCAAATAACTTGTTTGATAACTTCATCATACTCACTCGCATGTTTATACGCGATTTTCAGTAAATTGACTTTATCTTTTAACGCCACTTCACTTGGTTTGATTTTAACTTGATGTTTTTTACCCACTTCTAATTCCATTAATGGCGTTCTTTTAGTCAAGTTATCGTCATGGAAAGATTTAGATAAATCTTGCGCTAGTTTGATTAAATCTTCAGGATTCTTACTATTTGTATAGCCATAAACAGATTGAAATTTTTTCGCTATTCTAACTCCAACCCCAAATGATTTTGTATTATGAGACTTTTCTAGTCTTCCTGATACTGATTGTAATATTGAAGACTGATGTTCTTCAATATAAACTTCAGAAAAATCAGCGCCAGTTTCCAAGGCAGTATCAAGAATTTTCTCAATTAATTTTTGCTCTAATAACATATGTTCCTCCTCTTAATTTTCTTTTATAATTCTATCATAAATTAGGTGTTTTAACAATCTTTAACCCGATTTATGACTCCAGATATAGTTTCGTATATTTTTCTTTTAAATAGTCAATATAATACTTAGGGTTAAATTCTTCACCAGTAATCATCAATAACAACTCTTTAGGCGTTTTACTTGAACCGTATTTATGAGGTTTATCCTTAAGCCATAAATTAATTTTCTCAATTTTATTTTCTTTTACTATCTCTACAAAATTCAATTCTTTTTTCATAGTATTGAATATTTGTGCCGAATAAGCGGTTCCTAAGGCATAGGTAGGAAAATAACCAATCATTCCACCGCTCCAATGAACATCTTGCAAGATTCCTTCACTATTGTTTTTAGGTTTTATTCCTAAATATTCTTCAATCTTATCATTCCATATCTTCGGTAATTCATCAACGCTAACGTCATCATTAATCATCATCTTTTCAATATCATATCTAAGCATTATATGTAAAGGATACGTAAGCTCATCTGCCTCTATTCTAATCAAAGAGTTTTCTACTTGATTTACTGCTTGGTACATATCTAAGACGGTTAAACCTTTAGTTTGTTCTGGAAAAATCTCCTTGAATTTTGGCAAGTTAGCCTCCCAAAATTCATATGATCTACCAAGAATATTCTCATAGAATCTAGATTGAGATTCGTGAATACCCATAGATGTTCCGCCGTTTAATAAGGTATCGTCAAACTCAGTAGAAACTTGTTGTTCATAAAGAGCATGTCCTAATTCATGAATAGCCGCAAATATTGAAGAAAAAACGTAATTTTCTAAATATCTTGTGGTAAATCGAACATCTTCAGGAGAGGTATTCCAAGTAAAAGGATGAACAGATTTTTTCATTAAACCGCTATTGCGGTCAAAATGTAAAACATCGATTAAATATTCACAGAATTCTTGCTGTTTTTTAGGGTCATAATAATCATTAATGAATTTAGAATGATCTTTTTTCTTAGCTTCTATTACTTTTTTTGCAAAAGGAACTAAATCTTTTTTTAAAGCATCGAAGAATTTGTCATATTCTTTCATCGACATTCCTTCTTCATAATCATCTAGTAAAGTATCATAAGGATTAGCCGTTTTATCATAATACAAAGCAAACTTTTTATTAAACTTAATAATCTTAGCTAAATTCCCTTTAAAAGAATCATAATCATCATTCTTTTTAGCATCTTCCCAAACTAGTTGTGAATCGTTGATTAATTTTCGATATTCTAAATATTCATTTTCAGGAATATTAACAATTTTATCGATTTCTTTCTTAGCTTTTTTTACCTCTCTTTGTAAATGATCATCTAAATCATCTAACTGATTGTATAATTCATTAATATCTTGAATTGATTCTGGTTTTGTTTGCATTAAAAATAGTTCTTTGCTGATAAGATTTAACACCTCGCCTCTTCTTTTAAAAGAGTTTCTCGGCGCCTCTGTATTTGAATCCCAACCAGCTAGCTGCAATACATAAATGTAAGCTTTAATTTTTTTTACATTTTCTCTAAATTTTTGTTTTAAATCCATAATTTCACCTCATTTTTTTGATAATTCAATTATATCATTTTTTTGAGCAATAAAAAAAGAGAGTTAGTAAACTCTCTTTATTCATCGTACATCTTTTCGTAATCATCCATATACTCATTGTATTCTTCGTCGTCGAAATCTTCTTCCTCTTCAATTTCATATGTGAATTCTTCTTCTTCGTCTTCGATATCAAGACTTTCGTCTTCTTCTTCAAACTCATCAAACAAGCTTTCGTCATCGTCATCAGAGAAATCTTCAATGAATTCTTCAGCGTCTTCTTCGTCTAAATCGTCTTCTTCATCTTCGATATCGTCATCGTCATAGTCTTTTTCATAAATGCTTTCATCTTCATCT
>JAVEVN010000151.1:0-2799 GCA_034005025.1 Candidatus Izemoplasmatales bacterium
TTGATATGTACCATTATCAAAAAGAATTTTATCTTTTTCACTTCCAACAGCAACATTAAAATATCCATCTAAATCAAATTCAATTTCTTTTGTGTTTAAGTTATAAAAAGACATAAGATTTTCCATTCCTACATCATTAATGACGATATAATCATTAACTCTACTGAAGAATACTCCCATCGAATAAGCTTGCTCAATATAAGTAAATTCAGTTACTTCATCACGAATAAACTTATAGCTTGAATCTGATTCACGAATAAATATATCTTCATCTAAATAAAGAAAATCACTATAATCATAATGAGTTACTACATTATTAACCCCTAAATCACTCATCAGATAATAAATTTCACCTAAATCATTTTCGTACTTAATATACATATATAAATAGTTTACATAAAAAGGATTTAATGGTTCTAAAGTAGCTCCTTGCGGAAGATAATCATCAACGTAAAATGTTTTAATATTTCCCAATTTATCAATCGAAATATAACCGATTTGACTAGATCCGTCATAAACATCTATTATCGCATAATTACTATCGCTAAACTTAACGCTTCCGCATTCATATCCACTGCTTAAAGTTTGATTTTTTATCGCTGCTTCATTTCCCAATTGATATGTCGATATTGTGCAAGTTTCATCAGATGTTTCTATATAATTATAGGAGTGATAATAAATATCTTCTCCAAATCCATATTTATAAATAACCTTAGTTCCCGCAAAATTTTCTGTTAAATTATTACCGAAATAATCATAGAAATTATTACCATATGCAAATAAATAAGGATTGATAAATTTTTTATCGCCATAGAATAAAAGTTCATTATCCTCATTAAAATCTCCAGAATGTTTTATGGAACTGCCGTTATAGTAATAAACGGTATTATTGGTTTGATCGAATCCCATAAAAAACTCAAAGTCGTCTCTACCAATTGGATAATCCGTTGAAGTTCCGTCAAATACCGTAATAAATCTATCACCGCTTGTAAAAGAATCCGTTGTTTCTTCTGCGGTAAGATAAATTATAATATCATCGGATAAATAAAGTACTTGTTCCCTTAACAAGTTGTCAAACTCGCCAATCATAGCTTGAGATAAATTTAATGGTTTTAAAAAAGGTAAATCAATAATCTCAGCTAATTCTGTTGTTTGTGTAGACGAATTACTATCTGTTACAGTAGTAGCGTTAGTGCTTGTTTTATCGCATGACACGATAAAAAACAAAAGCATAAATAAAAATAATGCAATAATTTTTTTCATTTTAATCCTCCTAAAAACTTTTATGTAAAATTATTATAACATGAAAAATCCCCTCTTGTTTAAACTCAAATAAAAAAAAGAAATCCAGTTTCTTTTTTTGTTAAACTATTAATCTTTATTTAAATATTGTCACATCACCAAAAACAGTCACTTTATTGTCCTTATAGACTATAGCTCCATTATCTGAAATACCATAAACAATTGAAGCGCCTTTTTTCAATACTTTTTCAATACTTGTGTTTTGTGATTTTGTATTACAGTAGTGTACTTCAACACTAAAATTATCCTCTATCAATCCTAACCCTTCAAAATATTGAAATTCAGGATATTCTTCATCTGGTGATCCAAAATATTCTGTTAATTGAATCATCGCTCCGGCACTAGAACCGATAATAATATTACAGTTTTTGATTTCTTTTAATAAATCTTTTTCTATGATTCTTTGCATTGATAATTCTGCACTACCACCAGTAAAAAAGATAACATCTGATTTGTTTATAACATTTTTCATAGTTGTAACTTCATCAATAAAATAATTCAAAAACATGATATTTTCTTCATAAACACCAAGATCAAGGAATTGCTTTACAATTTCAAAGTAATGATAACCATCGATATTATTATAAAGAAGGTTCCAATCTTTTAAATCTTTAATCTCTTCATTTGAAAAAGAAAACGGAATTACAACTACTTTTGAATATTTATTAATATATTTACTGGTCTCAGTAATTATCCAATCTTTATTAATATCATAATTGCTTAATAGAATATTAATCAAATTATATCTCCTTTAATCAAACTTAAAATATTTTAGTAAAATTATCGCTCATTATAACTAAGTACTATCACCTATCAATTTAAATTTTCTCTCTGAACGTTCTCTAATCATAAAGGCCATACCGCCAAGAAGCCTAAATATGCTGGTAATAATCAAAGCATACACAATTCCTTTCGCCTCATAAAAGAAATGACCTATTAAAGGTGAAATAGCTAAGGTAATATTAGTTAAAATATTATAATAGCCAACATAGATAATTCTATTTTTTTCTGGAACCACATCTAACATATCACTGAATAAAACAGTGATTGTTCCAGAAGTAAATATTCCTGATAAAGAAGAAAATATTACAAGGACTATCAGAGATTTGGATATCACATATAGTATTGGCGTCATCGCCATACCAAATGTACAGATATATGCAATTTTCTCATTTCCATATTTTTCAATTAATCTTGGCCATACTCGATGCGCAAATAACATTACAATCGCAGACGCGACTGTAATCAAAGATAACCAAAACTCATCAGCTCCTAATGTTTTGATCGTATATATAGAAAACAAAGGCCAACCCATCTGCCATCCAAAATGGAAGATTGTTGAACTTAAAACAAACTTGGTAAACCTTTTGTTTTTAAATACAGTCTTAAAACTGCCTTTGAATTTAATCGGTTCTTTTACTTCTTGTGGCGTATAATATAACTTCTTTAAAACAAAGAAAGCTATTATCCCGCAAGCAAAAGCAAGAGCATAAAAGA
>JAVEVN010000011.1:0-12788 GCA_034005025.1 Candidatus Izemoplasmatales bacterium
ATTGATATCATGAAGAGATTTTAATTCTTTAGCCGCTTCTATAGCAAGTTCAACTTCTGAACCAGTAGCTATTAAAATGCTTTCAAAATCCTTTTCTTCATACACAGTGTAAGCGCCTTGAATAAAGTTATCATAAGTAATTTTATAATTAACATTAATATTTTGCCTTGTTAAAGCGATAATATTCGGTTTGTTTTTTGCTTCTATCGCATATCTAAAAGCATGTTTAACTTCATTAGCATTAGCCGGTCTAAAGACATTTATATTAGGCATTGCTCTAAACATCGTCAGTTGTTCAATCGGTTCATGTGTAGGTCCGTCCTCACCGACGGCTACCGAGTCATGAGTAAATATGAAGGTGGAAGGTATATCCATAAGACTAGCAATTCTTATTGCTGGTTTCATATAATCAGAAAAAATAAAAAATCCTCCACTGAAAGCTTTCAAATTATGAAGAACCATACCATTTATAATGCCAGCCATAGCGTGTTCTCTTACACCAAAGTTAATATTTCTTCCGGTTCTATTATCAACGTCAAAGTTACCATTAATACCTTTAACTTTTGTTGATGAAGTTAAGTCAGCACTTCCTCCAATTAAAGCTTTAGAATAAGGAGACAGAGTATTGATAAGTTTGCCAATGGTAACTCTGGTAGCTTCGTTGACTTCGTCTTCTTGAGGAATGAGTTTTTCAAAATCAATATCTATTTCATTATTGATAATATTCATTAACTCACGATAATCTTCAGGATATTGTTTTTTATATTCAGTTAAATTTGCTTTCCATTCTTTATAAAGTAGTTTTCCTCTTGCACCAAATGAATCTTTAAAGTCATTATAAACTTCTTGATCAACTTCAAATTCTTGATTATTATAGCCAAGAATTTTTCTCATTTCATTTGTTTCATCCGTACCAATAGGCGAACCATGTGTTTTATGAGTTCCTTGATTTTTTGAACCGAATCCGATGATTGATTTGACTTCGATAAATGATGGTTTATCGCTTTTTTTAGCGTTTTCTATCGCCTTTCTTAATCCGATTAAATCATTCGGTTTTTCAACTATTTGATACTCCCAATTCATTGATTCAATCTTCATTTTCAAATTTTCTTTAACTGCTAAATGAGTTGGTCCATCTAATTGAATGTCATTTGAATCAAACAATACTATAAGTTTATTCAAGTTGTATCTTCCGGCAATTGCCATTGATTCAAGGGTAACACCTTCTTGCAAATCTCCATCGCCACAAAGTGCGTAAGTATAATGATCAACGACTTTTAAGTTACCTTTATTAAAACTAGCTGATAGATAACTCTCAGCCAAGGCATTACCAATAGCCATTGACATCCCTTGTCCTAATGGACCTGTGGTTGAGTCAACACCTGGAGTGTGACCGTATTCAGGATGACCTGGAGTTTTGCTTCCGAGTTGACGGAAATCTTTTAATTCTTCCATATTTATTTTATATCCCGCTAAATGTAAAGTCGCATATAAAAGCGCTGAGCCATGTCCCGCAGCTAAAAAAAAGCGATCTCTGTTAAACCATAAAGGTTCATTAGGATTTGCGTTCAGATGTTTACTGAACAATTCATAAACGGTTCCTGCAGCTCCCAAAACAATTCCCGGATGTCCAGAATTTGCTTTATTTATCATATCTAATCCTAAGAATCTAATCGTATTAATTGATTTTTCCATTATATGTAACCACCTATCTCTTAAAAAGTTTAATCATAGATATTATAACATAGATAAACGGCGATAAAAAGATAAAAGCGTATGATTAATCATTAAATAAAAATAAAAAAAAGCATCCAAAGGGATGCTTTAGTTATAAAATTTTGTACTATTCAAGAATTGAAACAACAGAGCCAGCGCCTACTGTATGTCCACCTTCACGAATTGAGAACTTAGTTCCTTGTTCAAGCGCGATAGGGTGAATTAATTCAACTTCCATTTCAATGTTATCTCCAGGCATAACCATTTCAACACCCTTAGGTAATTGAATAACACCTGTAATATCAGTTGTACGGAAATAGAATTGAGGACGATAGTTTGAGAAGAATGGAGTATGACGTCCACCTTCATCATGACTCAATACGTATACTTGTGCAGTAAATTTAGTATGTGGTGTAACGCTCTTAGGTTTAGCGATAACTTGTCCACGTTGTACTTGATCTCTTGAAATACCACGTAATAATAAACCTACGTTATCTCCAGCTTGAGCGTAGTCTAATAACTTACGGAACATTTCAACACCAGTAACAACAGCTTCTTTAGTATCACGGATACCGATGATTTCAATTTTTTCATTAACTTTGATTTGACCACGGTCAACTCTACCAGTAACAACTGTTCCACGTCCAGTAATAGTAAATACGTCTTCAACTGGCATTAAGAATGGTTTGTCAACAGGTCTTTCAGGTAATGGAATGTATTCATCAACAGCTCTCATTAATTCTAAGATTTTTTCTTCTTGAGCAGCATCACCTTGTAAAGCTTTTAAAGCAGAACCAACGATGATTGGAGTTTCGTCTCCAGGGAAGTTGTATTCGTCTAGTAATTCACGGATTTCCATTTCTACTAATTCAATTAATTCATCATCATCTACCATGTCTGCTTTGTTTAAGAAAACAACCATCTTTGGAACTCCAACTTGTCCAGCCAATAAGATGTGTTCTCTAGTTTGTGGCATTGCACCATCAGCTGCAGAAACAACTAAGATAGCTCCATCCATTTGTGCAGCACCTGTAATCATATTTTTTACGTAGTCGGCATGCCCTGGGCAGTCAACGTGTGCATAGTGACGGTTTTCAGTTGAATATTCGATATGTGAAGTATTGATAGTGATTCCTCTTGCCTTTTCTTCTGGTGCAGAGTCGATTGAAGCATAATCTCTAACTTCTGATAACCCTGCTCTTGCTAGTACAGTTGTAATAGCAGCAGTTAATGTAGTTTTACCATGGTCAACGTGACCGATAGTACCAATATTAACATGTGGTTTAGTACGTTCAAATTTAGCTTTAGCCATTTTTATATTTCTCCTTTTATTAAATTTTTCGCTTTATAAGCATAGTTTATCGATATTATTTTATAACAATATCTAATTTTTTGCAATAATTAAAAACTTTTAGTAATTAATTGTTTCTTTTAGTAATTATTTCTTCAGCAATTGATTTAGGACATTTTTCATAATGCGAGAATTGCATTGTGAAGTTTGCACGACCTTGAGAGTTTGATCTTAACGATGTCGCATATCCAAACATTTCTGATAACGGAACTTTTGAAGTAACTTTTTGAGCATTACCTTGTTTTTCTTGTCCTTCGATTCTACCACGTCTTGAAGTCAAGTCGCCAATAACATTACCGATATAATCTTCTGGAGTGACAACGTCAACACTCATGATAGGTTCAAGTAATGTTGGAGCACATTTATCTTTAGCTTGTTTCAAAGCTAGAGAAGCTGCAACCTTAAACGCCATTTCACTAGAGTCAACTTCATGATAAGAACCATCATAAAGTGTAGCTTTGATATCTAATAACGGATATCCGGCAATTACACCTCCAGGTAGAGATTCTTGAATACCCTTGTCAATGACATTGATATATTCTCTAGGAACTGTTCCGCCAACAATCTTATCAACGAATTCATAGCCTTTACCAGGATTTGGTTCGAATTTGATCCAAACATGCCCATATTGACCTCTACCACCAGACTGACGAACGAATTTACCTTCGCAGTTAGCTTCTTTAGTGATTGATTCGCGGTAAGATACTTGTGGATTACCAACAGTAGCTTCAACCTTAAATTCTCTTTTCATTCTGTCGACGATGATTTCAAGATGTAGTTCACCCATACCCGAAATAATCGTTTGTCCTGTTTCTTTGTCAGTATAAGTTCTAAATGTTGGGTCTTCTTCACTTAATTTTTGTAAAGCGACTCCCATTTTTTCTTGATCTTTTTTAGTTTTTGGTTCAATAGCTACCGAGATAACTGGTTCAGGGAATTTCATTGATTCTAAAATTACATGAGAATTTTCTGAAGCTAATGTGTCGCCGGTAATTGTATCTTTTAATCCGACTGCAGCTGCGATATCTCCTGAGTAAACTTCATCAACTTCCGTTCTTGAATTCGCATGCATTTGTAAGATTCTACCAAGTCTTTCCTTTTTGCCTTTAGAAGTATTCATTATATAAGAACCCTTCTTAACAACTCCAGAATAAACCCTAAAGAATGTAACTCGACCAACAAACGGGTCGGTCATTACTTTAAACGCTAAGGCTACAAAATCTTTATCATCATTGTGTTCAATAGTTATCTCTTGATCGTTTCTATTGAAACCGATAATCTGAGCAACTTCAATTGGTGATGGTAAATAATCTATAACAGCATTTAAAACAAACTTTATTCCTTTATTCTTAAAAGCGGAACCACATAATACAGGGAAGAATTTTACTGATAGCGTAGCTTTTCTAATAGCGTTTTTTAGCATTTCTACACTAATTTCTTCACCTTCTAAGAAGGATAACATTAAATCTTCATCGAAGTCACATAAAACTTCAATAAGTTTGTTTCTTCTTGTGGTTGCTTCTTTAAGTAAATGACTTGGAAAATCAATTTCTTCATAATTTTCTTCTAGCCCACCATCAAAATGATAAGCTTTCATTTCTACTAAATCAATAATTCCTGTAAAATCATCTTCCGCTCCGATTGGCCATTGAATCGCTTCGGCTTTTTCGCCTAAACGTCGATGAATGGAATCAATAGCAGCACCGAAATCAGCACCAATCTTATCCATTTTATTTGCAAAAACCAATCTTGGAACCTTATATTCATTTGCTTGACGCCAAACTGTTTCAGTTTGTGGCTCTACTCCAGCTTGTGCATCCAATACCGTTACAGCACCATCCAATACACGCAAAGATCTTGACACTTCCACAGTGAAGTCCACATGTCCTGGGGTATCGATGATATTAACTCTATGATTTTTCCAGAAAGCTGTAGTAGCCGCAGCGGTAATGGTAATTCCACGTTCTTGTTCTTGTTCCATCCAATCCATTTGACTAGCACCGTCATGAGTTTCACCCATTTTATGGATTCTTCCCGTATGGAACAATACTCTTTCCGTAGTTGTGGTTTTACCAGCATCGATATGTGCCATGATACCGATATTACGTGTTTTATCTAAACTATATTCACGTGCCATAACTTTTTCCTTCCTTTAATTAAAATCTATAATGTGCGAAAGCTTTATTAGCTTCTGCCATTCTATGCATATCTTCTTTCTTCTTAACTGATGCTCCTGTATTATTACTTGCATCTACAATTTCTTTTGCTAATCTTTCTTCCATTGTCTTTTCATTACGAGAACGAGAATATTGCACTAACCATCTTAGTCCTAAAGTAGTTCTTCTATCAGCTTTAACTTCACCTGGAACTTGATAATTTTGTCCACCAATACGGCGGCTTCTAACTTCTAGAACAGGCATAATATTATTTAAAGCTTCGTTAAAAACTTCCATTGGTTCTTTACCAGTAACTTCTTTAACTCTAGCAAACGAATTATATAAGATATTTTGAGCAACGTTCTTTTTTCCGTCTACCATAATTCCGTTTATTAGTTTAGTAACTAATTTTGAATTATAAATCGGATCCGGTAAGACATCTCTCTTTACGATTTTACCCTTACGAGGCATAAGTAATTCCTCCTTTCGAAATTCTTCAAACTTATTATTTTTTTAATTATTTTTTAGGTCTCTTAGCTCCGTACTTAGAACGACTTTGCATTCTCTTGTCAACAGCTGTTGTATCTAGTGTTCCTCTAATGATATGATAACGAACACCAGGTAAGTCTTTAACACGTCCACCACGAATCAATACAACGCTATGTTCCTGTAAAGAGTGTCCGATACCAGGGATATATGCGTTAACTTCACCACCGTTTGATAAGCGAACACGAGCATACTTTCTTAAAGCTGAGTTTGGTTTCTTAGGAGTCATTGTCGCAACTCTGACACATACACCACGCTTTTGTGGAGAAGAAGCCTCAGTATATTTCTTTTGTAAACTGTTAAACCCAATGTTCAATTGTGGAGACTTTGATTTTTTAGTTTTATCTTGACGTCCTTTTTTGATCAACTGGTTAATAGTTGGCATGTACATTCCTCCTTTCATACCCACACACCCGGGAGGTGCGCTTGTCTCATTTTTATAAGGCTGCTCACGCAACCGACTTGTTAATAAACATTAAAGCAAAGATATTATACACTACTAGACTAGGTGTGTCAAGTTTTTAATAATACCTAAAATTTCAGCCTTTATTATTATATAATATTATAAAAAAAAATCAAGTAAAAACTTTTGATTTTTGCCTGATTTTTTTAATAAAACATGTTATTTGTCTTAATATATAAAAATATTGATTATTATTTAACTAACTTACTACTTCTTTCTACTTTTGATTTTAATATTTCGACTTAAATAGATTACCACGACAATAATAATAAATAATATGGATGTTAAAGAACTAAATATATCTCCAGGAGAAAACTCTTGAGATTCCGCAAAGAATAAATATAAGTTTTTGATAATCGAATATAAATCTCTTATAAAAAGCAAAATTGCTACAACAAATAATATCTTTGATTCTGCAATAGAATTTTTAACATTTCTCGTATCGATAATATTTTGAAGCAGATCATCGTTTTCACGATAATTATCCCTGACCTTATCTATCTCAAATCTCTCTGAAATTCTATTAGCTATTGTTTGTGCGCCTTTATAACGATAGATATTAATTTGCCAAATTGATAAGGTATTAGCAAATTCATTACTCAATTTTTCATATTGTTTTACATTGATTCCTTCATTTTCTTCCAAAGCTTTTTGAACTTTATTATTAGTTCTATAAATAGCGCTTAATTTCATAACTAAAAGTTCAACAATAAAAATTAATAAACTTTCATATTGCATCTTAGCTTGCTTATCTTTGTCATGAATGACTTGATAAACAACTGATTCAGATACATAAATATCGCTGAAATCATAGACAGCTAAATTATCTAAAGCTAAATCTTTATATTTATCAGAGATTATCTGGGTCTCAACTAAATCGGAATCATTTGTCTCACAAGCCATATAATATAAAATATCCTCGTCCTTGCTTTTTTCTGATTGAATAAGGCAAGTCTTAGCTTCACCGTTTTTAATAATTCCAAACTCTTCAAAAAGAAAATCTTCAAGATAAATTAATTTATCTTTTTGAATAACTAATTCTTCTCTAGTCACTTGATCTAAAATGCTTGTTGGATTTCCGTTGAAATCACAGATTGCAATAGTAATTACAGATAATCTGGTTCTTTCACAACCGGTTAAAAACAATTTTATCTGACATTGGTTGATAACAGTTTTATCCTCTAAAGTTTCTTTATAATCATCAGATAATATTTTTAAATTATACTCGCCTAAATATAGTCTTTCAAATGAATTAGATACACGATCAACCAACTCAGATTTAGATGTTTTATTCAAATTTTTTACATACAACTTTGAATATTCATCTTTTTCAATCTCTTTAATGTCTTTATAACTTCCTTCTATATGACAAGGAATAAGTATAAACATATCGCTTTTCATTATTTATTGTACTCCCTTAAAAAATCTTGATAAGATCCGATATATAATTTAGCGGCCCCTTCTTCTTCATCATATATTTCTTTTACGATTTCACATCCAAAACTCTTTAATATATGTTCTCCAGCGCCCGAAACAGCATAACCGCTAATATCGGAAATATAGAAAAAATCATCGTTATATTTTTTAATTCTGTCTTTGAAAGCTTTAGTAACTTTTTTATAAAGACCCAAAGCTTTATATTCAGGGTCAATTACCATGGAAATTATAAAGATATGATGTTTATGATTTTTTGTAAAATTTAACATATCTTTAGGTACGATATTATTATCATATAGTTTGTCACTCTCAATCATACCTTCAAAGAACTCATCTGTTACAGGAAAAAAACAAAGATAAGCAATAATTTTTTCATTTTCCTGCAATAATAAAAAGGATTCAGGAACTTTTTTAAACCTTAGCGAATCACTGTCGATATTTCCAGCCATAGCCTCTGTGTACACAAGTTTGTCTAAATGATAAACTTGTTTTAATTTTTCTAAATCGAATTCATGTGTTTGAATAACCTTATATTTTTCCATATAAACCTCGCATATTTTTTATATAATTTTACCATGCTAAAACAAAAAAATAAACCGCTTTTAGCGATATTATTTCTTTCTTGTCATTGGAACAAAACGACAATCGCAAATGAATTCTTTATCAATTGTATCATTTTTAGTATAGAGATATAATTTTTGAAAAAATAAGGCATCCAAAGGAATAATCATTTTTCCATATTTTGCTAGTTGCTCGAACAATTTCTCAGGTAATTCACTAGGCGAACAAGAAACAATAATTTTATTAAATGGAGCTTTTTCTTTCCACCCCTCATATCCATCCCCTAGTTTAGTATAGATGTTTTTATAACCTAAATTAGCTAATCTATCTTTGGCTAATGAATATAGCACTTCATTTAATTCTACTGTATAAACTTCTTTGGCAAGTTTAGAAATAATAGCTGTTTGGTACCCCGATCCAGTTCCTATCTCTAAAACTGAATCACTTTTTTTTATCTCTAATTTTTCAATCATTAAAGCAATTATATAAGGTTGAGAAATAGTTTGGTTATAACCAATGAACAAGGGATAATCTTCATAAGCTAAATCTTCTAAATCTTTATCAACAAAAAGATGTCTCTTCACACTTAAAAAGGCGTTTATTAATTCTTCATTTTTTATTCCTCTTCTTATTAATTGATTATCTACCATGTTCTTTCTTAATAATATATAATTCATCTTTTAACTCCTAAAGATACTTCTATATTATATCATTGCTTTTTTTATTGCAAGATTGTATAATATTCAATTGCGAGTATCTAAATTATTTAATTTAAATTATTAAGGAGTTTTTACTAAAATGTTGATTTTACAAGCGCCATTATTTGGATTAAAACATATAATTGGCATTCTATTCGTTATTTTGTTGTTTTCATCTATCGCATTGATTTATAAAAAATATAAATTCTTAAATGATAGAAAAATATTGATAATTTTCTTAATTGTATTTTACATATTAGAAATTATTAAAATTACATACATCATGTCTATAAGCGATTGGGTTTATCCTATTTATCAATTACAACTACAGTTTTGTTCATTGCCTTTGTATCTCTATCCGCTTATGGTGATTTTTAAAGACTTTAAATTCGTTGATAAATTTATCAAGCCAGCGGCTTATAGTTTAATTATGTTAGCCGGTTTATTAGCGTTAATTATGCCCGTTAATATAATTGGCAACAGTAATTCTTGGTTACCGCTAAGTGATAACATTTTACCAATAATTTCTTTTATTTATCATGGATTAATGATATTTTCAAGCCTTTGGCTATTAAAATCTAAATATTATAATTTCAACATCAAAAATTATTTTAATGCTATGGTTGTCGGATTGATATACGCAACAATCGGAATGATAGCTAATGTTTTGCTAGATCAAGATTATATGTTGTTAAATAAAGGTAACGGTTCTCCTTTACAATTTATTATCGAGATATCTAAGCCTTTATATTTGTTAACAATGATTGGTGGATTTGGATTTTTAGTATTTATTGTTTTCTTAGTAACTAACCTTGTATATAACAAAAACAAAAAAGAGAATTTAAATTTTTCAATTTAAAAAGACACCGGAAAATCCAGTGTCTTTATTTTTTCTTTATTTTTTATTATTTAGTAGCAATACTGGCGATTTCATAATCCGCGAAAATTATAAAATCTTCATAAATATAATCTTCCATATCGACTAATTGATTATCTTCAATAAAAGCATCCATAGAATCTAAAGAGTCAAATTGCAAAAGGAATCCAACTTCATTTTGCGCTTCATCCAAAACAAAATAAGCAGCTTTAATACCATCAGAGATAACCATATCTCTGCCATAATCACTGTTAAAAACTAAGGCTACATCTTCAAAATTATCTTCTGCACTATCTGCGGTTTTAAGCGTGTATCCGCCTCTTGCTAGGGTGCTTTCCAAATCATAAAGCGTGCCGCAACCCATTAGTCCAATTATCAATCCTAAAAATAAAAACATTGTCAAAACTTTTTTCATAATCGTCTCCTAAAACTAGGCTAACAAAACTTATTTAAAAATAAAATGAAAGCCTGTGTAATATGTATTGTTAAAGCATATAAATTACTATATATTATACACAATTTACGAATCTTTTACAACCCAAATAAATTTAATCAATCGGTTTAATTTATCTAGTTAAAAACTAAAAAATATTAAAACTTTATGATATACTATTTTTAAGGAAGGTTTGCTTGGCATGATATTTCTCAGAACTGAAATGTTTGGAGCTAAACATCTAATCGGTTTAGCGTTTGCGTTAATTTTCTATACTTTAGTTTATTTTTTGCTAAAGAAACTTAAAAAATTTAACCATAACAAAATGTTATGGTCTTTCACTATTTGGTTTTATCTATTAGAAATAGCCAAGATTGTTCATTTCATTTATCGATATGGTAAATATTCTCCTGGTATATTGCCTTTCTATTTTTGCTCTTTACCTTTATATCTTTATCCGCTAATGATTATTTTTAAGGATACTAAATTTTCTGAAAAATTTATTAAGCCTTCCGCCTTTACATTAATTGGTGCTGCTGGACTAATCACAATCGCCTTCCCACAAACGCTTCTTACAAATAATCCTTGGCTTCCTTTAGAGCCTAACATAACTGATATTATAACCTTGTTATTCCATGGTATGATGGTATTTTCATCTTTTTGGATAATTAAAAGTGGATTTTATAAAATTAAAAAATATGATTTTATCTATGAAATTATTGTTGGATTAGTCTTCTTAAGTATGGCAGCTGTTATTAACGAAAAATTTGGAACAAATTTCTTATGGTTAAAACCGGGAAATTCTTCGCCACTTAACTTTATTTTTGAAATTTCTTCTATCCTATATTATATAGCTCATATAGGCGGATTTACATTATTAATTATCATTATCCATTTTCTTACTTATCTTTTATTTAAAAAGAAAATTATAAATGCAAAAAGCGCTGAAAATTAACAGCGGTTTTATATTTTAGTATTATTATGATTCCGTATTTGCTCTCGTGGTAGTAATTATTTTTTCTGTAGTAAACAGATCAGAGTCTTCTAAATTTTTGAGTGTAGCTATATTAAAAACCTCATGATAAGGAGTATCAATATACAAATTTTTATACTTTAATTCTTCTGGTAACCCAGCATCTCGCATCTCTAAATCAAAAAAGTTATCTAAAGCTTTTACGCTTTCAAATTCAACTATGATTCCTACATATCTTTGGTTTTCATCAAAAATATCATACGCTTTAATAAACCCTTCTGCTGAAGTAACGAAATCTTCTAATTCGTATTCTGGTATTTCTTCAAGAGAATAACCCGCTTGAGTTAACCTTCTTTCTACAGTTGAAGAAGCGTTACAACCGTTTAAAATAAAGATAAATCCTAAAAATAAAATCATTATTAAAATTTTTTTCATATTTTCCACCACATTAATATATTTTCTTCATATACAATTTATTATTAATTATTCAAGTCTCTAATAAAAAAAGACACTGAATATCAGTGCCTAATTCAAAAAAATAGTTTTACTCGTCCATCGCAATATCTAAAACATTACTATCTAAAGAAAAAATAAATAAATTTTTGTAAACGAAATTATCCATAATTCCTAAGATATCGTCTTCTACGTAAGCCTCTAATGTGTCTTCATTATCAAACTCAATAATAAAACCAACAAGGTTATCATCTTCATCATAAATATAATAACCATTTTTGAAACCTTCGGTATCTTCTTCTTCCAATTCTTCTGCGGAAACTTCTTCGAGATAATAACCTTCTCTAGCTAATCTGCTCTCTACTGATGAGATCGCTCCACAACCGATTAATGCAAAAATTAAGCCTAAAAACATAAACATTGTAAAAATTCTTTTCATTTTCTTCTCCTTATTCTTATTTTAAAAGGTTAGCCTTTTATTAGTCTTGATGTTAAATTTTAACTACTGTTATTCTTTAATAATATTTAAGATTGAATCTTCCTCAGTAATGACTAATAAATTTTCGTGAATATAATTTTCATAGTATTCATAATCATAAGTATCATCATTTCTTACCGCATAATCCAATGATTGAATATCATCAAATTCGAAGATTAATCCTAAGGAATTATCGTCTTCGTCAAAGATTTTATAAATATTTGTTAATCCGCTAACTTCTTCACGGTACTCAGTCATAAAATTTTCATCAACTTGTTCGACGACATATCCGCTTTGTTCCAACTGATAAATTGCGTTTTCAATTCCGTTTGCACATCCTACTAAAGTAAAAAATAATCCAATAAAAACAAAAATTGATAATATTTTTTTCATATAAACCTTCTTTCTTTCGCAAAATTGTATGTATTGTATATCTAATATTATACATATTTTAGTTAATTAAAACAATATCAAACAAAAAATCCTTGACTTTTATAAGCAAGGATTTTCATTTTTTATTTTAGAAAGAAAGCCTGGCAATGACCTAGTCTCGCACTAAAAAGTACTACATTCGGCGCTGAAGTGCTTAACTTCTGTGTTCGGTATGGAAACAGGTGTGTCCACTTCGCCATCATCACCAGACAAA
>JAVEVN010000152.1:0-2760 GCA_034005025.1 Candidatus Izemoplasmatales bacterium
TAAGCGGCGGAGTGGCTGCTTTATCCTTAATCTTCAATGATAAAACTAAACTTGAAGAAGCTGTAAAAGCATTTAAAAACAATGTAAAAGACAATCTTAGCAGCATCGACTGTCGAGATATAAAACCGCTTCACAGAAATTTAACTAATCGATGCGGAAATGTAATTGATAAAGCCTTCAATCTACTTAAAGAAATCGTAAAAGAATACAAATAAAAGACGGAAAGTTTTCCGTCTTATTTTTTATGTTGGTACCGGTAGTCGGACTCGAACCGACACGCTTTTAAGGGCAATGGATTTTGAGTCCATCGTGTCTACCAATTTCACCATACCGGCATAGCAATATTTATTATACACTATTTTGTCAAAAAGAAAAGAAAAAAATTTAATTTTTTCTTTCAAAAACCAAGTTGGCGGCTTTATAGGTTTTTAATACTTTTATCTGTTTTATATCTTCAATCTCGCAATTATAAATATCTTTATCTATCTCGATATAATCTAGATTCTCATTAATATAAAGATAAGGAAAATTGTTTTCATTATAAGCTAAAAGTGCTTCTTTAATTGTAAATGCTTCTTCGCTCAAGAAAGCGGGAAGATCATTGAACTTTATACTTTTACGACTGATAGCCGAATATAAATTATAAAACGGATTGACGCTATCTACAGGTGCATCGGTTGAAAAGCCTACATTGATTGAATTGTACATCGTTTTAAACAGGTAAGACTCGAGATATCTTTCACCGATCCTTTCTTCAATAATCGGAATATCCGAGTTCAAGAATATCGGTTGAACTATTGCGCCAATATGATTTTCTGCCATTTTTTGAATGAGTTTTTTATTTAATATTTGTGCATGGATAATCGCGTTATGAGGTGATTTTCTTAGGAATAATCTTTGGGCTTTGCTAATGATATTTATCGCTTGCAAAGCCGCCCTATCACCAATGGCATGAATAACTGAATCCATATCGTTTTGACTTGCTAAAGCAACTAAATCAAAAAGTTCTTCATCGCTATAAGTTAAGATTCCATAATTATTTAAGTCATTTTCATAAGGTGAAATTAATGCGGCAGTTTTTCCGCCCAAACTTCCGTCTCCTAAGATTTTTAAAGGACCCATTTTGAAATTATGATATTTCTTATTGGCATAGCCTTTTTTTATAAAATCCTGTAATCGATCATAAGGAAGGTTTACTTGTTCTACAACTTCTACTTGTAATAGTCCTTCTTGATCAGCTTCATTAAATGCTTTAATTACCATTTCATAAGGTAAGTCAAAGGTAGAAAAATCATCGCTAGCTACTTTAGTAATACCATTTTCTAAGAGAATTTTATTTGCGGTTATGATATATCTTTTTAAATCCTCAAGCGTCGGTTTCGGCAAAGCTTCAAAAATTAAACTTAAGGCTTTTTCCGAAAATATTCCTGAGTTATAATCAATGTTTCCTCCGGGAACACTTTTAGTAAATTCATCTATTTTTAAGTAATCAAGCATCGCTTGATTAACCACAGCCACATGTCCGCAAACTCTAACTAATACAACCGGCTTTTCTATATCAGAAAAATCCGATTTATTAGGCATTCTTTTTTCAATTAAGTTTTCCTGATTAAACCCTCTAGCAAAAATAACAGGAGCTTGATTATCAATTAATGCTTCTTTAATATCCTTGATTGATTTAGCATTTTTTAAATTTATGATTTCTTGATAATAACCGATGCCGATAAAATGCAAATGGCTATCGATAAATGCGGGAATTTTCATAATTTCACCTCAAAAATATTATAACATTTAAAGAAGAAAAACCTACAAAATTTGTAGGTTTTATCTTAATGAAAGTTCGAGCATTTCCTCAGAGTATTGATTTGTGTAAAGTTTGTAATAAGCTCCGCCTTTTTTAATTAACTCTTTATGTCTACCTGATTCAATAATTTTACCGTCTTCAAGAACTAATATTTGGTCAGAGTGAACAATAGTTGATAATCTGTGAGCGACAATAAATGAGGTTCTGCCTTTTAATAATTTGTTTATAGCGGTTTGAATAAGTTGTTCGGTTTCAGTATCGACAGATGAAGTTGCTTCATCCAAAATTAAAATTTTCGGGTCAGCTAAAATCGCTCTAGCAAATGAAACCAACTGCTTTTGTCCAACTGATAATCTCGAGCCGCCCTCACCGCATTCAGTATCATAACCGTTTTCAAATTTCATGATAAAGTTATGCGCCTCTACAGCTTTTGCGGCTTCGATGACTTCTTCATCTGTGGCCATTAAATTACCGTAACGGATATTTTCCATAACTGAGCCGCTGAATAAATGCGGCGTTTGTAAAACATAGCCAAGATTTGAATGCAGCCAACCTAAAGACCTCTTTCTATAATCGACGCCATCGATTAGTATCTCGCCTTTTGTCGGTTCATAGAATCTGGAAATCAAGTTGACAATAGTGGTTTTACCCGCTCCAGTATGTCCGACTAAAGCGATTGACTGACCGGCTTTTACTTTTAAGTTAAAATCGGTTAAAACTTGTTCGCCGACATTGTATTTGAAATCAACATCCTTAAATTCTACTTCGCCTAAAAGCGGTTCGAAATTTTCTTTTTTGTAATAAAATACCGTTCCGTATTTCTCGATTACTTCTTCACTATCGACGATATCAGCTTTTGTTTCAATCAAAGAAACAATTCTTTCAGCTGAAGCTTGAGCTTGTTGGAAACGAGCGTAAAAGTTAGCGATATTATTGACCGGATCGAAAAACTGCCA
>JAVEVN010000153.1:0-2751 GCA_034005025.1 Candidatus Izemoplasmatales bacterium
TAAAAATATAGTTAAACTTCACCTCGAAGGTATAGATATTATATTCTTTTTCTAAGTAGATAATACCTTGTTCTTTAAGTTCAATATTATATATATTTACTGCTAAATGATTATATTCGTTGCTTAAAGATGCTTCAGTGATAAAATCTTTGTCAGTTAAAAAAGAATCTTCTTTATCGACAAACAAACTGACTATTAAGCTTTCATCTTCGGTTATAAGTCGCAAATAATTCTGTTTTACCGTAAAGAAGTTTATTGTCTGATCTTTTTCTTCATAAGCAATAACTAATATAGTTGCTGTTATAAGAAATAAACTTATAACAATCACAAAAGCTTTTCTCATCTGATTCTTTCCTTAACTATCTCGTAATATTCACTTTTTACTGTAAAAGTTTCCCATCCGCCTTTAGTCGTGTTCATCCATAAGAAGTATAATTTTGCGACTCCGTTATTAATCTCACCTGTGCCTCTAACAATTACTTTTACATAAGTCTTAGGATCGACATCAATCTTAAATGAATAATCCTCTTTAGTAGTAGTTACTTTAGTATAGGATATCGACGATTTAATATCGCGATCGACTGCACCTTTGAACTTATCAATCGTGCCGCCTACTTCTACCTTAACGCCGTAAGAAGCTGATATTTGAAACTTTGATTCGACTTCTTTAGAAAGATTAATATCATATTTAATCGTCGAATAACCGTTGTTATAAACCTTTAATTTAGTTTCAGCCACAAAATCTACCGGTTCGTTTTTATGAACGACATTTACCATCCAACCGAACATTTTTCGTTTATTAATTTGCTTGTAATACGTGTTATAGTTACTTGAAGAAAACTCCTTCAATAAAAGCGCATTTTCATCTTCAAAGACCAATTCTTGATAACTTCGGTAATCTTCAGCCTTTATGCTTGGTATGCTTAATAAGAGCAACATCAGAAAAACTGATAAAACAAATAATTTTTTCATTAAAAAAACCTCCCTTTGTAATAAATATTACTTAAGAGGAGGTTTTATTCTTTATTTAATCGATTGGATTTTCGGTAAAATATTTCATCGTATCGGTGTAGCCCATCAAAAAGCGTTTTTGAGTTTGTTCTTCATCAAAATTTAAAACCCCGCCTAATGATCGATAGTTTTTAATTTCATGGATTTTAATCCCTGGGAATTTATGCTTGTTGATGAAGTAAAATCTCATCAAATGAATGACGATAACCGTATCACAACCAGCATCTACTAAAGGTTTAACAGGTGCGTTATCAAAAAGCCCACCATCAAACACTTGTTTACCGTCCATCTTTACCGATGGGAAGACATAAGGGATAGAACATGAAGCTAAAATTTGTTTTTTGATTAAATTATCTTTTTGTTTATGAAGCGGTGAATAGATTACCTGCGATTCATTCTTGATATAATGTTTGAAAGAAGCTTTTAAAAGTCCCAAAGTACCTTCATCCTTCATTCCTGCAGGAGATAGTGTGATATAGACTTCTGTTTCTCTTAATTTAGGTATATTTATCTGTTCAGTTAAGAGTTGTTCTAACGCTTTTATTTCATAAATACCGTCATCGACAACCTTATCGCGTTTTTCTCTTAAGGTCTTAAATATCGAAACGTCCTTATTGAAATTATCCATCGGATAATTAAACCAAAGATCTTTGATCTCGTCAACACTTTTACAAGCTAAAAGCGAAGCGTTGACAGATCCGATTGAAGTCCCAGAAATCGCCTTAACATTTTTAAGTATTCCCAATTCGTCTAAAGCTTTTAATGCTCCGGCTTGATAAGCACCTCTAGCGCCTCCGCCGGTCAAACATATTCCTAGTTTTCGCATCTATTTAATACCTCATTTTTTGATTGTTTTGATAGACTTCTTTAATTGTTCCGCCACCTAAACAAACGTCCTTTTCATAAAAAACTGCAGCTTGTCCTGGCGTCATAGCTCTTATCGGTTTATTGGTTATAACTTCTAAGGTAAATTCATCAAGCCATTTTATCAAGACTTGATTGTCTTTTTGACGATACCTAAATTTAGCGCTAACCTCGATAGTTCCGCTAAATTTATTATTTCCAATCCAATTTACGTCTTCTATAATCGCTCTATTAGCGAATAAATAAGGATTATTAAGCCCTTGACCCACCAATAAAACATTTTGTTCGATATCTTTTCCAATCACAAACCAAGGGGCATTCTTAAAGCGGTTATCACCGCCGATATTTAAGCCTTTTCTTTGACCGATTGTATAATACATTAAGCCGTCATGCTTCCCCAAAGTTTCTCCGGATAAAGTTTGAATTTCGCCTGGTTTAGCAAAAATATAGTTCTTTAAGAAATTCTTAAAGTCCCTTTCGCCGATAAAACAAATCCCAGTAGAATCTTTTTTAGTTGCGGTTGGAATATTGTTTTCTATCGCAATCTTTCTAACTTCGCTCTTCTTTAATTCTCCAACAGGAAAAAGCGAAAATTTAAGTTGTTCTTGAGAGAGTTGCGATAAGAAATAACTTTGATCTTTATTTTCGTCTAAGCCTTTTAGCAAGAAATATTCACCGTTTGCTTCTTTTTTTCTTGCATAATGTCCATAAGCGAAAAAGTCAGCTCCTAACTCTTTAGCGACATCTTGAAATCCAGCAAATTTAACGTATTTATTACAAAGAATATCCGGATTTGGTGTCCGGTTTTTTTTATGTTCGGAAATAAAATACTCAAAAACATAATCCCAGTATTCTTTGATGAAATCATGGCGATAT
>JAVEVN010000012.1:0-12509 GCA_034005025.1 Candidatus Izemoplasmatales bacterium
ATTTTTGACCGTATTTGTTCTCTTTAACTTTTCTAATGAAATAATCGGCAAAGGTGAACCGAATAATCAAAAAGATTAAAAACATTCCCAAAACCGACCCGATTAAAGATAAACTGATAGCCATAACCGCTCCTTCTAAAGCTCCGAAAGCTCCAGCGAAAATAGAATAGTTAAAAGCTACGATTACCGTTAAAGGAATGGTCGGGAAAATCGCTTCAGTAAAAGGCAAAAGAACCCCAAATAATGGGGCTAACCAGAAATTATTTTGAATTAGAATTGCAATTTTTTCTAATAATTCTGTTAAAAAAGCCATTTTTCCTCATTCCTTTAAAAAAAGCATCGAATGAGATCGATGCTTTTAATAATTTTTTAATTATTATTTTTCAGCAAAAACCTTTAAGGTTCTAATCATTTGTGAAGTAAATGAATGTTCGTTGTCATACCAAGTTAAAACCTTAACCATTTGTTTGCCATCAACTGTCATAACCTTAGTTGATTGTGCATCAAATAATGTTCCATAAGTGATACCGATAGTGTCTGAAGAAACAATTGGGTCTTCAGTATAACCAACTGTATCTGATTGAGCGTTTTTAACTGCTAGATTAACTTCTTCTTCAGTAACTTCTTTTTTAAGTTCAACTACTAAATCAACGATAGAACCAGTAATTACTGGGACTCTTAATGCAAGACCGTCTAATTTGCCTTTTAAATGAGGTAATACTAAGCCAACAGCTTTAGCTGCGCCAGTTGAAGTAGGAACGATATTAGCAGCCGCTGCTCTACCTCTTCTTGCGTTGATTCCCTTGTTGTGAGGAATATCTAAAGTTGCTTGGTCATTGGTATAAGCATGCACTGTAGTCATGAATCCTTTTACGATTCCAAAATTGTCATCTAAAATTTTAGCTATAGGTGCTAAACAGTTAGTTGTACATGAAGCTGCAGAGATGATTTTTTCATTGCCTGTTAAAACATCATGGTTAACACCATAAACGATAGTTGGAATGTTTCCTTTAGCCGGTGCTGAAATAACAACTTTCTTAGCTCCTGCTTTTAAGTGTTTGCCAGCGCCTTCTTCAGATACGAAGAAACCTGTGCATTCTAATACTACATCAACATTGTGATCTTTCCATGGTAATGCTTCTGGATCTCTTTGTGAATAAACTGGAATGTGTTTTCCATCAACTACGATGTCTGTTCCTTCAAAAGAAACTTCTCTGTTATATCTTCCTTGTGAGCTGTCATATCTGAGTAGATATGCTAATTGTTCTGCGTCAGTTAAGTCATTGATTGCGACGATTTCAAAATCATCATTACCGAACATAACTCTAAATGCTAATCTTCCGATTCTTCCGAATCCATTAATTGCTACTTTTACTGCCATTGTATTTCCTCCTAATTTATAGATTACACGTATATTTTACTATATTTTTTAATATTTATCAATAAAGTATCCTTGTAAAGCGTTTACAATTTTAATATATACAAAAAATAAAAAATGAAGATCGCTCTTCATTTAATAAATAATTAAATTTCTTCTCTAGCTTTTTGCATTGCACTTTTGATACATTCTTTGTATTCGCAGTCTTCTTTACATTCATCACAGACAACAAATCTACGGAATTCACGAGGTATAAACGCACGAATTTCATCTTCATTATAACCTGTTTGCATAATTTGATCGTTGATTATTATCGGTCTTTTTAAGATTGTCGGGTTATCAATAATAAAATTAGCTAATTCAGAAAATTTCATTTCTTCTGGTTCAATTTGACTTTCTTTAAAAATTTTTGAACGAGTTGAAATAATGTCTTCAAAACCATTTTCAGAATATTTAAGCATGTTCATGATATCATTTCTAGTTAATTTGATACCAATGATATTTTTTTCTCTATATGGGATTTTATTTGTATCTAACCATTTCTTAGCTTTACGGCATGAGGAACAACTAGAGCTTGTATATAATGTTATCATCTATAAAACCTCGCTTTCATATAATTATATCATAATATGTAGGTATTTTGAACAACTTTTTTTACAAAATAGTGTTATAATTAAAGTAACAATTTTTTATTAGGAGGAACAAATTTTATGAAATGGGATTTAACCTATCTATATCCTAATCTCGAAGCTTTTGAAGAAGGATATAACAAAACAGTAAAAATCATTGATGAACTAGCAACTTATAAAGGTAAGCTAAACGAATTTAAAAACTTTAAAGAATTTTTCTTATTACAAAAAGAGTTTGAAAAAATCGGGCTTAGAACTTACCAATATTCATCTCTTTTAAGCGACTTGAACAAGAAGGATTCAGAGAATTCAGCGAGACTTCAAAAAGTGCAATTGGCTTTTGTAAAACTCCAACAAGCTCTTTCTTTTGAAGAACCTGAATTGATAACTATCGGTAAAGAAAAAGTTATGAGTTTTATCAATCAAGACAAAGATTTAGAAGAATTCCGATTCGCTATGGAAAAACTCTTCCGTAGACAAGAACATATTTTAGATGATAAATCTGAAGCTTTACTTGCCAATTACTCACAATTAGCTAGTGCTGGAAAAAACCTTTACAGCTCTTTATCCGTAGCTGATATTGAAGGTCAAGACGTCATGCTTGATAATAAGGAAATTGTTACTATTACAAATTCAAATTATCGGGCATTCATCCAAAAAAGTAATTCACCTGAAGAAAGAAAAGATATTTTTGAAGCGGTATTTTCTTATTATGAAGCTCATAAGAACACTTATGCAAGCATCTATAAAAATGTACTAGACGCAGACCTTGCAAGAGTTAAAACAAGAAATTATGAATCATCACTTGAAAGTTATCTCTTCAACAATAATATTCCAACAAGTGTCTATCATAGCTTAACTAAAGTAGCTAGAGAAAATACTAAAGCCGTTAAAAAATATATCGACTTAAGAAAATCTTACTTAGGATTAGAGGAATATCATACATATGATCGTTTCTTAGAACTTGCAAAAACTGATAAGGAATATGAATTTGCAGAAGCTAAAGAATTGTTCTTTAACTCGATAAAACATCTTCCTGAACATTTCCAAGTTAAAGCGAAAGACGTACTAAAAGACGGTTTCGTCGATGTGTTTGAACAAACAGGAAAACGCACAGGAGCTTACTCAAGTTCAATGCCTAACTTACATCCATTTATCCTTTTGAACTATTCAAAAACTTTAGCTGACGTCTTTACCGTAGCTCATGAAGCAGGGCATTCGATCCATTCAATGTACTCAGCTGAAACTCAACCGTCATCTCTACAAAACTATACAATTTTTGTAGCTGAAGTAGCTTCTACTTTCAATGAACATAATCTTCTTGATTATATTATCAATGAATCAAAAGCTACCAAAGAAGAAAAAATAGCACTTCTTCAAAGAGCGATTGATGACATCTTAGGAACTTTCTATCGTCAAACTTTATTTGCAATTTACGAACTTGAAGCTCATAAACTAGTTGAAACAGGCGTGCCTGTTACAGCTGATAGTTTATCAAAAATTATGATTGATCTTTATCAAGAATTCTATGATTTAGATATTACCAAGGAAGAAGTTAAACAATATGTTTGGGCTTATATTCCACATCTTTATTACACACCTTTCTATGTTTATCAATATGCGACTAGCTTCGCTGCTTCATTAAAACTATATGAAGACGTAAAAATGGAGAAACCTGGAGCTTTCGATAACTATATTAACTTGCTTAAATCAGGCGGATCAGATTATCCGGTAAATCAATTGCTCAAAGCCGGCGTAGATTTAACCAAGGAAGATGCATTCAAAGCTGTAGTTAACCGCTTAAATGAATTAGTTGATGAATTAGAAGTTGTTTTAAAATCTTAATCATGCTATAATTGTCTCATAAAAAATCGATAATGTTGGAAGAGTAATCGGATATTTAGATTAATTAAGAGAAAAGACGGTTGGTGAGAGTCTTTATCTAAACCGAAGAATGGACCAATAAGAGATGCTAATAACATCCGCTATTCAGGCGTTATATGAAGTAGAGTGCTAGTATTTTTACTAGAACTAAGGTGGTACCACGGTTATTATTAATCGCCCTTTATTTTAAGGGCGATTTTTTTATTTATAAAGGAGAAAAACTATGAAAAGAATTGTTTCGGGTATAAAACCCACTGGAACCTTAACTCTAGGAAATTATCTGGGAGCGATCAAACAATTTGTAAAATTGCAAAAAGAAAGGAAAGATGATGAATTTTTCTTGTTTGTTGCTGATTTGCATGCGATAACTTTAAGACAAATTCCTCATGAACTAAGAAACAGAACCTTAGATATCGCAGCTATGTATTTAGCTTGCGGTTTGGACAAAGAAAGAACTGTTTTATTTATTCAATCGGAGATTAAAGAACATGTTGAACTAGGTTATATCTTACAATCCAATGTCTATATGGGAGAATTAGAGAGAATGACTCAGTTTAAAGATAAAGTGCAAAAACAAGAAAATAACATAACTGCTTCTTTATTTACCTACCCTGCACTTATGGCAGCTGACATCTTGCTTTATGACGCTGATTATGTTCCGGTTGGCGACGATCAAAAACAGCATTTAGAACTTACAAGAGACATCGCTAGTAGGTTTAATAATTACTATGGAGATTTCTTTACTGTACCAGAGCCTCTGATTCCTGAGGTTGGTGCTAGAATCATGGATTTGCAAGATCCTTTCAAGAAAATGAGCAAATCAGATGAAGTGGATAAAGGCTATATTTCAATGTTTGACGACGAAGCTTCAATCAGAAGAAAAATCAGATCCGCCGTAACTGACTCTCTAGCAAAAATCAATTATGACCCAGTTAATCAACCAGGACTTGCCAATCTTCTAACTATCTATGCCAGCATTAAAGATATGAGAATTGATGATGTTGTATTGATGTTCAAAGATTCAACCTATAAAGATTTTAAAGAAACTTTAGCTGATGTTATAGTTGAAAATTTATTGCCGATTCAAGAAAGATATCTTGACTTGGTCAAATCTCAAGAACTACAAGATATTTTAGACAAAGGAAAAGAAATCGCTGGTGATTATGCATTCAAAAAAATGCGTAAAGCTAAAAAGAAAATCGGTCTAGGTCGCAAATAAAAACTCGCCATTAACTTGGCGAGTTTTCTTTTAATTCTTTTTGATGTTTTTTTAGGACTTTAAAATTCCATAATTGATTAAACAAGAAAATAAACATCATGATGCCGCCGACAACCCAAAACATCAATTGCATATCGTAATCCGCTAAAGCACCGATGATAGGAGCGAAGATAACTAATAACAAACTTGAAAGTTGAGCTTCAATACTTAAGACGCTAGCTCTTTTCGTAGTATCGCTCGCATTGCCAATTTCTTGAACCATAACTGGTTTTCTTAAATTAATAAAGACGTAGATTAATACGAAACTACCAAATATCACAAAAAGATTATCCAGGAAGAAACTTAAAACTATCGCAATCGCCGCTGACATGAACCACATGATATTAGCTAAATCGAAATGATTAGCTTTTTTAGCTACTTTATAAGCGTATCTGCTTGCTAATGAACTGATTAAATAAATGATAGCGTATATGATTCCCAGATATATTTTTAAGTTCTCATCTTGAGAATAATTTGTAAAAGCTACCAGTCCGGCACCAACAGAAAGAGCGATAATTAAAGGTTGAACATAATCCTTGATTGATTTATAACCAGCTTGATACAAAGCTTCATCGAAAACTATTCTTCTGACGAATCGATCTTTAAAAGTATATTTAATACTTTCAACATTTTGCTTTAAGAAACTCTTTAAATTAAAACTTACTTCTCTTCTTTCATTTAAGTATTTAGGATAACTTGCTATTAAAATCATATCCAAGACATAAGGTATGATTGATAATAGGAACAACCATCTAATTTCATTTAACAATTCAGGAATAAAGAAAAATAAACCGATCGGAATCAGACTCATTACCATTGAACCGATTAGCGACATCGCTCTTGTTTGACCGTAAACTTTAGTTTTTGAAGCTTTAATTTCATTATGATCTAAAAAGGACATAATCATTGATTTATGAGTTCCAGATCTAAACGCTTCACCAAGTCCAAACAAAATCATTGCTAAAGCAAAAATCCAAAAAGCTCCTCCAGCGATGAAAAATAATAAAAATGAAATGATATAAAAAATAAAACATATTATTAGTTCTACTTTTTTCCCATACATATCGGCGATGACTCCCGAAGGAATCTCAAAAATATATATGATGATTTCTCTAATTGAAATCAATAATCCGACTTGAAAAAGAGTTAACCCACTCACGGTTAAATATATAATTAAATACGGTTCGAAGAATCTTAAATTCTTTAAGAAACCGTACATTTCAAACTTAAAAACTTGCAAACGAAAATCTTTTAATTTAGCCATTTTACACCCCTTATATAGAAAAAAGCACCGAAATGCTTTTTACTTCATATCGTTGATTTCATTGATGACTCTGGTTATTGCCTTAAAAGCTTCATCCTCATCACTACCATTGAAAATGATTGTGATTGTTTTATTTGCCGGAACCCCCAAGGACATAACACCCATTATCGATTTCATGTTAACTTTCTTCTCTTGGTATTCCATGATCATTTCCGATTGAAAACTATTGGCTTTAGAAACCAGTTTAGTAGCTGGGCGAGCATGCAAACCATTCTCATAAGTGATTTTGAATTTACCATCAATCATAATTTACCTCCATTTATTTCTATATTTATTTTATCAACCAAATCTTTAGCGTCAAAAGGCAAAACCATTTTGACATTTCTTCCGGAGATAAAAACTCCAGTAGCTCCAAGAGCTTTAAAACCATCTAAATTAGCTTGTTCAATTTCTTGAATTTGAAATTTAACTCTACTTCCATCCAAAGCAGCTGATGTAATATTTGCAATTCCTCCTAAATATTGAACCACCTCATCATAATATTGATTGACATCAACTTCTTTTTGTTGTTTCGGTCTCATCATAATTATTCTAACAATGACTACCATGGAAACGACAAATAATAAAACCGGCCACCAATAATTGTTATTAAGCCAATCAATTGTTGTTAGACTGAAAATGAACTTGAGCACAATAATCACCTCATGAAGATATTTTATCATAAAAATAATTAAAATATACAAACAGAAAATAAAAAAATAAGTTAATCAATAAAAAGTTGCAAATATTATGACTTTAATATATAATTTTTTTAGAAGGGAATGATAAAATGTCTAAAATTATTGAAGCAATCATCGAAATCCCAATGGGATCCCAAAATAAATACGAAGTCGATAAAGAGAAAAACCGCATTAAATTGAATCGAGTCTTATATTCAAAAATGACATACCCAGCAGAATATGGTTTTATTGAGAAAACCTTAGCTGAAGACGGAGACCCACTAGATATCTTAGTCTTAGCGACAACCCAAACTTTTCCAGGTTGTATAGTTGACGCTAGAGTAGTAGGTTACTTGGATATGTATGATTCCGGTGAAAGAGATCAAAAAATCATCGGTGTCGTGGATGCTGACCCAAGATTTGACGATATCAACGATATCGAAGATATCAAGGATTTACAGTTAAGAGAGATTAAATTATTCTTTCAAAACTATAAAATTCTTGAACCAGGACATCATGTTAAAGTAATGGATTATCATAATAAAAAAGAAGCTATCGCTTTGATTGAGTCTTGTCGAAAACGCTATATTGATAAAATAGCTAAACTGTAATTTTTTATAACAAAAACACCTCTTGGTTTTAGAGGTGTTTTATTTTTATTATTTTTTATGAGTAATTTCACCATTAATCATAACCATTTTAGTTTTTGTCAAATAGTGAAGCGGATGTCCGTCCCATATTACAATATCAGCATCTTTACCAACTTCGATACTTCCAACTCTATCCTCAACATGATTGATTTTAGCTGCGTTGATTGTTACAGCTTTTAATCCTTCTAATTCGCTTAATCCTTCTCTAACAAAAATACCAACTTGAGTTAAAGCATTAGCTAAATGAATTACTGGATGATCAGTCATTATCGCAAATTCAACGCCATTTTCATGAAGAATTTTCGCTGAATCAAAACTCTTATTTCTTAATTCGTATTTTGATTTCGAACCTAAAGTCGGCCCAATAATTACTCTTTGATTATGCGCTTTTAAGTATTCAGGAATTAAATGCCCTTCAGTCGCATGTTCAATTGTCGCATTTAAGCCAAACTCTTCAATTATTCTAATTGCAGTTACGATATCGTCTTGTTGGTGAGCGTGAATCTTAACAGGAAAACCTTTGAATACTCTAGCTAAAGAAGCCCATTTCATATTATATTCAGGTTTCTTAGCTTCTTTATTATTCTTATGATTTTCTTCATACTCATCTAACTTATCTTGATAATCTTTAGCTTTTTGCAAAGCTTCTCTAATTAATGCTGCAGTAGCCATTCTCGTAGCTGGTGATTGACTTTTAGAATTATAAACTCTTTTTGGATTTTCTCCCAAAGCCATTTTCATTGATGATTCTTTGACAACTACCATATCATCAACTGTTTTACCATAAGTCTTTAAAACAGTAAAAGTACCGCCAATACAGTTGGCACTTCCAGGACCTGTACAGACAGTTGTAACACCTGATTGCATCGCTTCTTCAAAAGCTACGTCTTGAGGTTTAATCGCGTCAATCGCTCTTAATTCTGGAGTGATTGGTGAAGTCATTTCATTGCCGTCAGCGCCTTCAAAGCCAATAGCTTCTTCAAAAATTCCGATATGGCAATGAGGATCAACAACTCCAGGAGTCACATACATACCTGAAGCATCGATAACTTTGACATTTTTAAAGTCTTTCTCATTGAGTTTACCGATTTGTTTAATGGTCTTACCTTCTACCAAGATGTCAGTCATTTCATAATTGATATCGGCCATACTGATAAGATTTGCGTTTTTGATTAAATACATTTAATTCACCCTTTCTTTACTATATTTATAAATAATTTAGTTCCCTTTATTAATGCTTCTTCATTTAAATTGAACTTGCTGTTGTGAATATTATGATTTTCTTGATTTTGATGTTTGACCCCTAACCAAGCAATTGCGCCTTTTTTCAAGTTTATATAACGAGAGAAATCTTCTGCCCCCATCGAAGCTTCTTTTAGCACAGTTATTTTATCAAAAATATCTTGAGCTGAAGCTATAACTTTATCGGTAGATTCTACATTATTGACTGTTGGATCATATCCTCTAATATAGTTAAACTTAACTTTTCCGCCATATGATTTAGCAATATTCTCAGCTAAGTTTTCTAAATCTTTTTCAATAAAAGCTCTTACTTCTTCAGAAAACGTTCTAACTGTTCCTTGTAAAAAAGCATTCTCAGGAATAATATTAAAAGTTGTTCCGGACTTAACTTCACCAACAGTTACAACAGCCGTATCAAAAGGATTTACTTTTCTAGAGACGATTGTTTGTAAACTCATAATAAAATCAGCCTGCATCATAATCGGATCAACGCCTAAATGTGGATATGCCGCATGAGCACCAACCCCAATAAATTCAATCTTAAAAGTATCCGCAGCTGCTAAAGCATCATTGTAATTAATCGCTAATTCACCTGTAGAAAAACCAGGACTCACATGCAATGCAAAGAATTCATCGACATCATTAACTAATCCTGATTCAACAATATAATGCGCGCCACCAGGATCCGGACCTTCTTCAGCTTCTTGGAAAATGAATTTCAAACTGCCGCTCCATAAATCCTTATTTTCTACTAGATACTTACAAGCCCCTAAAAGCATCGCCGTATGAGAATCATGCCCGCACGCGTGCATGACACCTTTATTTTGAGAAGAGAATTCAAGATTAGTTTCTTCTTCGATATTCAAAGCGTCGAAATCCGCTCTTAAACCAATAGTTCTTCCCTTGCCATTTCTTACGGTCGCAACTAAAGAAAATTTTCCGGCATTTTCAATTTTATCAACACCAATTTTCTCTAATTCTTCTCTGATAAAAGCGCTGGTATTCTTACAATTAAACCCAGTTTCAGGATTATGATGAAGATGTCTTCTAACTTTGATAATATAGTTTTCAAGATTTTTCATTATTTGTTTTCCCTTCAAATTTCGCTAAATATTTTGAAGCAATAAAACCGATAGAAAATGTTAAAATTCCTCCAAAAATTGACCAAATATTATCACTAAAATAAGTTAAATAGTTTTCATATATCGGTAACTGATTAGAAAAATTTATTCCTGAAGAAGGATTCTTGATTTCTAAGAATATACCGATTACACTAGCTAATATAAAACCAAGTATTCCTGCATATGTTTGTTTAGGATATTTTTTAAGTAAAAATCCGATTAGTTTACTAAATAATAAAATACCGATTACTGCACCTAAAGCAAAAGGTAAGATAACCTGCAAATTATAACCGATACTAGAAAAATCAAAAATATTTTTAACAACGTAAAGTATTGCTGAATAATATCCTAATACAAGCAATACTGCCGAACCGGAAATCCCCGGCACAATCATTGTTATTGAAGCTATAATGCCTAAAACTAAAATTAATATATAAGTCCAAAAACTAAAATCAAATGTTGACACACCTACATTAGAACCAGTTTTATCTAAAATAACAATTAGCAGTAAAAGTAAAAAACTTAAAGAAAAACTTAAAATCATTCCTAAATTTATTTTACTAGGTTCAGTCTTCTTATAAATAAATTTAACTCCACCTACAACTAAACCGATAAAGAAAAACAATATCATAAATGAATTGATATCTAATAGCCAACTCAAAAGTGCGGCTAATGAAACTATTGAAATTCCAATTCCTAAAAAAATTGGTAATAAATATTTAAAAGAGTTTTTAAAATCTTTGAAAATATTAGATATTGCATCAATCATCTTTTGATATATACCCAGGTAAACCGCTAAAGTACCACCACTAACACCAGGAATTAAAAAGGCAACACCCATGATAAATCCTTTAAGCAACAATATTAAAAACATTTAGTTCACCCCTAAAATAGCGTCGCCAATTAAATCATATCCATAGCTAGCTGTAATTTTAACATCAACTAAATCACCGATGTTTAACTCTTTTTCTGATTGAAATACAATCATTCCATCGATATCATCAGGAGCGAACGCATAAGATCTACCATAATAAAACAAAGTCTCAGGATCATAATTTTCAATGAGAGTCTGATGAATCTTATTTACTTCCGCTTTATTTTTCTTTCTTGATATTTTCTTCTGCAACTTCATTATTCTATCTAAACGTTCTTGTTTAACTTCTTCAGGAATTTCATCTTTTAAATTAAAAGCAGCCGTATCTTCTTCTTTTGAATAAGCAAAAACTCCTAATCTATCAAACTCAATCTCTTCGGTAAAATTATATAATCTTAAAAAGTCCTCTTCGGTCTCTCCAGGGAAACCAACGATATAGGTTGTTCTTAAAATAGCCTCTGGAATTTCTGTTTTAATTTTCGCAAGCAATTCTCTAATAAAACCTTCATCGCCTCTTCTATTCATCATCTTCAAAACCTTTGAAGATATGTGTTGAATCGGAATATCAAAATAAGGAACCACCAAGGGATTCTCTTTAATCTCCTTGATTAGTTCATCGGTAATTTCATCAGGATATAAATATAAAATCCTGATCATACTAACGCCTTTAATCTTGGATAAATCTCTTAATAATTCAGGTAATAAAGATTTCTTTTCTTTGTTTAAATCACTACCATATCTTGTTGTGTCTTGCGAGATTAAATTTAATTCTTTAGCACCATTTTTAACTAATATCTTACATTCTTCAACGATTTCTTCTTTTAGTCTTGATCTGAATTTTCCTCTAATTAAAGGAATCGCACAATAAGTACAGTTATTATTACATCCTTCACCAATCTTTACATAAGGAGAAAATTCTGAAGTTGCAAGTAATCTGTTTTCATATTTCAATGGTAAAAATTTCAGTTTTTCTTTACTGAAAACTTCATTTAATATCAAATGAATTTTTGGGTAATCTTTCAAAGTAATTATTCTATCGATAAAAGGCATTTCTCTTATTAGTTCTTCTTTATATCTTTCGGCATAACAACCGACGACAATCAACTTTTTACCGTACTGATGCATCTCTTCAATTGTTTCTAACGATTCTTTTTTGGCAGGTTCAATAAAACCGCAAGTATTGACAAAAATCGCATCTGAATCTTCTGGATTAGATACGATTTCACAACCAGCGTTTTTAAGTATTGCCAGAATCATTTCTGAATCGACTAAATTCTTGGCACATCCTAAACTGATAAAACCTATTTTCATTATTTGTCCACCTTTTTAATATAGTAAATATTATACCTAATTTATCAACTTATTTAAAGAAAAAAGAGGAAAATTCCTCTTTTTATGTTGGTTGAGTCAGAAACTGTGAATTATATAATTCAGCATAAACACCGTTCTTGCTTAATAACTCTTTATGATTACCTTGTTCAACAATCATA
>JAVEVN010000154.1:0-2709 GCA_034005025.1 Candidatus Izemoplasmatales bacterium
AACGAATTCATCATCTAAAGTTGGAACAACTCTTTGTTTAATCTCATGAATCTTAACAGCGAAAACCGCTTCTTTACCAGCTAAAGTTTTTTCTTGATAATCTTCTGGGAAGGTTACAACAACATCTTTTTCTTCTTCAACTGCCATACCTAACATTTGATCTTCAAATCCTGGGATAAATGTACCAGAACCAATAACTAATTCATGGTTTTCTGCAGATCCTCCAGGGAATTTTTCTCCATCTACTGAACCAGAAAAATCAAAAACAGCTGTGTCGTTATTTTCGATAACGCCTTCTTCTTTAAGAACCATTTCAGCATTTTGTTCTAGTTTTCTTTCAATTTCAGCTTCAACTTCTTTGTCACTTGGCTCAGTTGGTAACAAATCAACTTTTAAGTTTTTATACTCGCCCAATTTAACTTCAGGTCTAACCGCTACAGTTACCTTATAAGAGAAGTCTTCGCCTCTTTTAATTGCAGCTACATCTAAGTCAATCTTAGGTTGAGCAACTACGTCAATTTCATTTTCCACAACCGCATTGTAATATGTTTCTTGCAATACATGTTGAATAGCTTCTTCGTATAGTGATTCAACACCAAATTTAGCTTCATAAATATTTCTTGGCGCTTTACCTTTTCTAAAGCCTTTAATTTCTACTTTTGCATTTTCAATTTCGAATGCATGGTCCAAACCATGTTCGAATTGTTCCTTGCTTACATTTACTTCGAAATGTACTCTGGAACCACTTATTTTGTCAATAATCATTTATATTCCTCCAAATCTTTTCACTTTTACAATTATAACAAATAACCCCTGATAAATCAAACTATTTACATATTAAAATATTTTACCAAATATGCCCTTTAATCGAGAAGGAATCTTCTTCATAGATTCAACCAAAACTCTAGGTAAAAGTACAACAGCTTCACCGAAAGCAAGCTTCCTAATTTCATTCTTTTTTAACCCTTTTATATTCATAAATAGATAGTTTCTAGCAATGATTCCAACCCTTAAAGATAAAAGTGAATTCCCTACACCCTGAGCCAAAGAACCGGTTAAGCCTTTGAGTATCGGGTTCTCTAAAATTGCTAATCCAGTGTTAGGAAAGACTTCACCAAAATCTAATTCTTCAAGAGAACTGGCTATTATCGCTGTCGATAATACCTTCACAGATAATTTGCTCAATGAATAATAACTAGGTCTGAAACCGCATTTTAAAACTAAATTTTTAATCAATTTTATATTGATTGTTATGACTGCAATTGCATCTAATTTTCCGTTTTGCGAAATAGCCGTAGAAATGAAGACGGTTTCCGCATGTTCAATAATCATCTTGTTGAGTTCTTTTTTTATTGTATCGTCAAACACTTTTGAAAGAGTCATTTTCAATTCCAATGCATCGGACATTGATTCTGTTAAAGCTGTTTTATCTTCCTCAGATAAATAATCTTCATTTAATAAATTTTTAGCTACTTTTTTATACAGTGTATAGTTTTTCTTAGCATTTTCTTCTTCGGTAAACAATTCGTCAAGTGAAAAAGTTGGTGAAAAGATAATTAAGAAAAGCGGTCTTACAAAAAGTATAATAAACAAAATACCAGCCACACCATAAAAGGCATATTCCAAGTAAACATCGACATTTCTAAGTCTTTCTCCTAAATCTAAGACTGAAGAAACGATAATCATTATCAAGAAAAACACTGATGCAATTCCAAGGGTGATCCAAAAACCTTTTGATATTTTTTTCATTTTTATACCCTTCTTTCTTTTATTAAGTTTAAGACAACTTCTTTATCTTTATTAATTTGCTCGATCAGATCTTCACGATTCGAAAAGTATAATTCTTCACGTAAATACTTCAAGAATTTTATTGTTATAGTCTCGCCGTATAAATCTTTATTAAAATCAAAAATATAAGCCTCTAAACTAATTTTTTGATTGGCAAATGTCGGTTTTTTCCCGACATTAGTCATGGAATAATATTCTTTATCATCAACTATAACTTTTGTAAAATAAACGCCTAATTTTGGTAAAAGATATTTAGTAAAATCGATATTGGCGGTCGGATATTTCAACTCTTTGCCAATACCGTTACCTCTGATAACTTCACCGGTAATCGAATATTCTCTTCCTAAAAGAAAGTTAGCTTCAGCAATGTTTCCTTGATCTAAATCTTCTCTTATTTTCGTCGAGCCGATCTTTTGTCCATGATAGAGAATTTCTTTGATGATAATCGTTTCAAAATAAGGCGAGTTTTGGAGGATATCGACTTTACCTTTGCCTAAATAGCCAAAGGTGAAATCCTCACCGGCAATACAAACTTTAACCGGTTTTAAAAATTGTTCAATAAATCCGATTGGACTATATTGAATCAAATCGTAACTAGCCTTCATAACATATAAAATATCAACGTCAAACTGTTTTAATATCTCTGCCTTATCCTCAACAGAGGTCAAGAAATAAAACGGCTTATTCTGCATAAATAATTTAATGCTTTGATCGAAAGTTAAAACAGCTAATTGATAATTTCGTTCTTTTTTGATTTTTTGACCGGCTTTAACTAATTCCTGATGAGCGATGTGAAGACCGTCAAAAAAACCTAAACAAAGGATTAAATTCTCTTCTTCAATTTTATCATTGTAATCTAAGTATATTATTTTCAAAACCACTTCACCGACATTCTCATCACATTTTTCAATTCATCATAAT
>JAVEVN010000155.1:0-2699 GCA_034005025.1 Candidatus Izemoplasmatales bacterium
AAGAAAACTAACTAACAAAAAAAGTGAAATTATTATTTTGTCATAACTTTTCATAAAAACCACCTCTTAGTATAATTTTTATTGTATTCATTAATTAAAAGAACACAGACAGTTTATATTTCCTGTGTCTTTTTTAATTTTACACTTTTAATGCGGAATTGTACCATTAAACATTCGGATTATATAAGTAACCATAATTATAACTATCATCACATAAAATAACAATCTGGTAATCCATGGTTTAATATATTTGTCTAAAATCTTGAAATGAAACCCAATTAAGACTGCCATAACAACTAAAATACCTGCTGGATGAAAATACCAATAAGCGGAAAAATCTAATCTGACCAAAGCCAATAAAGATCTTGTTGTTCCGCAAGTGGGACAAGAAATTCCGAATATTGCTTTAAAAGGGCAAGTCCATGATAAAAGATGAAGAACTAAATAATAACCAACAATAACCAATACAACAAAAAGATGTTTTATTAAAACATTGCGATTTATTAGTTTGATTCTATTTTCCACAATTAAATTACTATAATATTGCCATTACGTTATTAAAGTTTAATTCTTTTGTTTTATCAGTTACAGTGAACCAGTCGATTATTGTCAAAATACCGCATAATCCCATTGTTAAAAGTTTTAATACGCCCATTCCGGTGTCACCTAACATAAAGCGATCTACTCCTAATGAACCTAAAAAAATTGAGATTAACAATAATGTTGTTGGATCCTTTAATTCAATCGATGATAATAAATTGAATTTAGAGTCATCGGCTTGAGTTAATTTCTCTCTGAGTAAAGGCATTTTTTGTGCTGAAAAATACTTTTGGTTTGATATCATATACATATCGATTTTTTGTTGTTCCATATTATCCTCCAATAAAAATTTCGTTACTTAATTATATTGTATTTTAGCGAATAATACAAGGTATTATCAAAACTAAAACGTAGATTTTTACAGTATTTCGAACAAATTTTATTAATTAATATTTTTATTTGTGTTATTTAAAATATAAGAAAATCAGAGAATAATCTCTGATTCATTATAAGTTAATATTATATTGTTTCATTTAAAACATAGATTTAATCTCATCATCTTTTAAATAACGCCATTCTCCGGTTTTTAAGTCATTAAGTTTAATATTTATTATTCTTATCCTTTTTAAACTAGTCACATTATATCCGAGTTGTTTACACATCCTTCGAATTTGCAAGTTTAATCCTTGTGTAATTATTAAACTAAAGGTTTTGCTATTAATTTTTTTTATAATTGCTGGTTTTGTAGTAACTCTTACATGTTGAACAGGATTATAAATTTCAACTCCTGTTTGCATTTTTTCAATAAATTCTTCATCATAAGATTTATCTACTTCGACTATATATTCTTTTTCATGATTATTTTCGCTTCTTAATATTTTATTTACAATCATACCGTCGTTAGTTAATAGAATTAAACCTGAAGTGTCCTTATCCAATCGTCCGATGGTAAAAATTCTTTCTGGATAATTTATATAAGAAATTATGTTATTAGGTTTAGATTGATCTGTTGTTGAAACGATACCTTTTGGTTTATTAAAGGCTAAATAAACTCTTTTAGGCTTATTTGTAATAATTTTCCCGTTCACTTCAACAATATTATCATCATTTACTTCCATACCTAAGGAAGCCAAATTTCCATTAATTGTAACCTTACCGCTTTGGATTAAACGGTCGGCTTCTCTTCTTGAACAATATCCGGATGAACTAATATATACATTTATTCTCATTTTTTCCTCGATCTTAAATATTAATTTTCACTAAATAAAGAGTTACTAAAACTTCATCTCCAGCAGTTTTACCAATTGCATCTCTTATATTTTTATTAATAGAGATAATTTTATCTTCATTTTTTCTTGGGGCTAAATTTAAATTTCTTATTTCATAATTATCTATTTTCCCAGATACTTTCAATGATCCCCATTTACCAATTATATCAGCAGTGCCAGGAATCCTTAAGTGATATGTCCAAGCGCCAAAATCCTTCTTGTATTCTAAAACTAATTTTTTATTTTCAAATAATAAAATCATGTAAATATTCTCCTTATTTTATCTGTCAAATTTAATCAATATGGTAATAATATCTATATTACGAATGATTGTAAATAAAACTATAATTAAATCAGTGATTATTATAGTGAACCCCATATAGTAGACACTAAATAAAAAACCATTAAGATGTTAGTATTAAATGAACTAATTTTTATTTTTAAGCTGGTGACCCATACGTGATAGAGAACCCGTGAATGCATGTGTGAAAGGTAAGCAATTCTAAGTTTTTTTGAGATCCAGTTATAGCGATATAAAGCCAAATACGAATTACTTTACCCTTGTTATCCCCTTGACAATGATTCTAATTGTTTCTATATGTTTTTGATTGGGTACGCCATAACATTTGAGTTTAAATAAACCTTTTTGTCTACTAAAGATAATATGATTTCATTATCCACTTTATAACCTATGGCTTTATGAAGGAGATAAAAATTCTTTGTCATACTTAGATTTGGTGATGCGGTCTTTTTTATTTCTATTGGATACAAGTTATCATTGTATTTTATTATCAAATCAATTTCCTTCATATCTTTATCTCGATAAAAGTATATAGGCATATCTAGATATCCATTATTTTTAAATGATTTAATTATTTCAGAAACAACAAA
>JAVEVN010000013.1:0-12223 GCA_034005025.1 Candidatus Izemoplasmatales bacterium
GTATGTGGAATTATTTGTTTAGACAAAGTCATGGCTTTAACAACGCTCTTTCTTAAAGTTGATATTTTTTCTCTTCTATCGCCTTCAAGAACTTTTTGTTTAGGTCTTTCGATTTCAACTCGTGATTCCGTTTGCTTTGTAGATTTAATATTTTTAAAATCTTCAATATCAGTTTTCAAGACTCTGCCATGTTCGCCAGTTCCTTCAATATCATTAATGTCAAAATTTAAATCATTAGCTAGTTTTCTCGCTACTGGAGTAGCTAGTACTTTCTTAGACCTTGATTCTTCGTCATTTTTTTCTTCAGATGAAGCAATTACTTCATCAGAAACTTCTAATTTTCCAACAACACCAGCTTCATCATTATCAGCTTCATCATTATCATTTTCTTCTTCGACATCATCATTTTTAGTTTCTTTTGCTGGAGCGTCAGTTCCATCGTCTACTACAGCTAAGATTTCTCCAACATGAACGATTTCACCTTCTTTTGGCCCTAATTCAACGATTTTTCCATCGACAGGAATAGGTATCTCAGCGTTTACTTTATCAGTCTCGATGATTACTAAAGTTTCACCTTCTTTAATCATGTCACCAACTTTATAGTTATATTCTAATATTTTACCTTCGTGAATTCCTTCACCGATATCTGCAAATTTAAATTTATACATTTTTTTATCCTCCTTAAGCCTTGAAATCCATAATTTTTTTGATTTCTTTAGCTATTCTATCTGGATTAATTATGAAATATGGTTCACCTTTAGGTAGCGGAACTGTAATATCAAATCCTGTGAGTCTTGTTGGAGCTGCCTCCAAATAAACAAAAGCTTTTTCGTTGATTATTGATATTATTTCTGCACCAGGTCCAAATGATTTTACTGCTTCATGAACTACTAGAACTCTTCCGGTTTTCTTAACAGAATTAATAATTGTTTCATAATCAATCGGAGAAATTGTTCTTAAGTCGATAATTTCTGCATCGACTTCAGGAACCAATTCCATTGCTTTTTCTACTTCTCTTACTAAAGCGCCCCAAGCAATGATGGTTATATCTTTACCTTTTTTAACCATTCTTGCTTTTCCAATTTCTACTTCATACATTTCATCAGGAACTTCTTGTTTGAATGCTCGATAGATTCTTTTTGGTTCCATGAATATTACTGGGTCAGGATCGTTTATAGCTGCAATCATTAACCCTTTAGCATCATAAGGAGTAGAAGGAATAACTAATTTTAATCCCGGTATATGAGCATATAGCGTTTCTAAACTTTCAGAATGGTGTTCCAAAGCTTTTACACCACCACCATAAGGCATTCTTATTACCATAGGGAGATTATATTTTCCTCTAGAACGATTTCTGAATCTTGCGACATGAGTAACGATTTGATTGTAAGCAGGTAAACTAAATCCCGAAAATTGCATTTCAACAACAGGCTTAAGTCCGTTAACAGCCATACCAACCGCGCTACCTACAATAGCGGCTTCAGCGATCGGAGTATCAAAAACTCTTTTTTCACCATATTTTTTTTGTAATCCGGCAGTAGTTCTAAAAACCCCACCTTCATATCCAACGTCTTCACCATAAACAACGACGGAATCATCTTTTTCCATGCTTTGATCTAAAGCTTCGTTGATTGATTGCAAAATTGTTTTATTAGCCATCGATTTTACCTCCATTGTTTAAGTATTCTTGATAAGACTGCATTTGTTCTTTTAAGTTAGGAGTCATATCTTTATAAGTGTGTACAAATATTTCTTCCAATTCAACATCCCCTGTTTCTTCAACATGTTTGAATGTATTTAAAACATTTGTTTTGTGTTCTTCATGTAGAGCTTCGTCATCTTTTTCTGTCCAGTACCCTTTATCAATAAGATAGTTTTTAAATCTTGTTATCGGATCTTTCTTTAACCATTCTTCAACTTCTTTATCTTCGCGATAAAGTTTAGGGTTATCAGATGTCGTATGTGGCCCGATTCTATAGGTTACGGCTTCAATTAAAGTCGGACCTTCACCTTTTATAGCTCTTTTTCTAGCTGTTTCAACAGCAAGATACATAGCTAATGGATCGTTTCCATCGACTTGAATTCCCGGTATTCCATAAGCGATAGCTTTTTGAGCTAAGGTTTTAGCCTTTGTCGCCTTATGTCTAGGCGTTGAAATTGCGTAATGATTATTTTGAATGATAGTAATCATTGGTAAGTCATAGGTAGCTGCAAAATTCATGCCTTCATGAAATTCACCATGAGAAGTACCGCCATCACCGATAAAAACGATAGCAACTTCATCTTTTTCTTTTAATTTGCTGGCATATGCTACTCCAGCTGCGTGATTTATCTGTGAACCAATCGGAACGTTGATTGGTAAAACTTTAACTTCATCAGCATAACGAGAACCTCTCTCATTTCCATACCAGTACAAGAAAGCTTGTTCTAAAGTTACGCCTTTATATAACATTGCATTAAACTCTCTAAAAGCAAGAACTAACCAGTCTTGATCTTTTAATGCTGCCATCGGTCCTACTTGAGCAGCTTCTTGGCCAATGTTAGGCGCATATGTCAACATTCTTCCTTGACGTTGAAATTGTAAAGCTTTTTCATCAGCAACCCTACCCAAAACCATAGTTCTATACATTTTGATTAGGACTTCTTTAGGAATTTTTGGTTCTAACTTTTCGTTGACGATTTTTCCTTCTGGATCCAATATTTGCAGCATTTCGCCTTTCAAAGGATCAAATTTATCAAATAACATATTAATACCTCCACTAAGTAAATATTAGTATGAAAATAAGTGATTCATACATATATATTATAATTTAGATTATTATATAAACGAAATCATATGCTTAGTAAGTTAGCATATGATAACTATATAACCAAAAATGTTAAATTCATGTATATCATTATTTTTAATTGCTAATTTAAGGGATAATTAAAATGTAGTGTGATATAATAAATTATATAAAGGAGTGATAATTATGGTAGTTGGAAAGATTGAAGAATTGTTCGCAAAAGAAATCACAAGTACTGAAGCTAAGAATGCAAGAATGAAGGTTTTAGTAAATGCTGAAAACGGTTGGGAAGACTATGTTATGAGAGTTGTTGAAGTAGATGAATCAGGTTATACTCCTAAACATTCTCATCCTTGGCCACATATAAATTATATTATCTCTGGGAAGGGATCTTTAATGATTGATGGCAAAGAAAATCCAGTTGAAGCGGGATCATATGCTTTTGTTCCTGGAAATCATTTACATCAATTTAAAAATATTGGAACTGATACATTTAAGTTCATTTGTATAGTTCCTAAAGAAGGTCATATTTAATCTTCAACGATATAGTTAAATTTTTTATTTTAAAAAACATTAAAATTTATTTTATGTATTATGACCCATATATAGCCATTTACAAGCCGGATAATTACCGGCTTGTTTTATTTTTGTCAGGTTTCACTAACTTAAGTACTGACTGTTAGTTAATCGAACTAAAAATATTGTTGCTAGAGCAAATCACTTGATAATATTTCGAATTCGAAATATAATATATGTGTTTAGGAGGTTCAATTATGAATAAATTAAAAGGAATACATCATGTAACAGCTATTACAAGTAGCGCTGAAGAAATATATAAATTTTTTACCTATGTTTTGGGATTGAGATTAGTTAAGAAGACAATTAATCAAGATGATATAAATACATATCATTTGTTTTTCGCTGATGATGAAGGAAGTCCTGGTACTGACGTTACATTCTTTGATTTTCAGGGAATAGACAAACATCAACCGGGAACTGATGAGATTGGTAGAATTGGTTTAAGAGTTAAAGATGATAAAGCGATTGACTATTGGGTGAAAAGGTTTAACAAATATAATGTTGATTATAAAGAGCCATTTAAATTGTTTGATCGAAAAGTCTTATTTTTTGAAGATTTTGACGGACAAGAATATGCGCTTTTCTCTGATGAAAACATTACAGGTGTTTCCGGAGGAAAACCTTGGGAAAAAGGTCCTGTACCTAATGAGTATGCGATAATTGGTTTGGGACCAATATTCTTAAGAGTAAGTGATGTAACAAAAATTAAAAATACTTTAACAAATTACTTAGATATGAGAGAAGTGAATCAATCTGGAGATTACTATTTATTCGAAATGGGTGATGGTGGAAATGGAGCTAGTGTTATTGTGGAATATTCTACTCTACCAAGAACTTGGCAAGGTTATGGCGGGGTTCATCATGTAGCTTTTAGAATCGAAGATAAAAAGGAATTGAACGAATGGATTGAAAAACTAAACTCCATCGGAGCTAGACATTCTGGATTTGTCGATAGATTTTACTTCAAATCTTTATATTCTAGATTATATCCTAATATTCTTTTTGAGTTTGCTACTGAAGGGCCTGGATTTATTGATGATGAAGAAAGTTATGAGATTTTAGGCGAAACGTTAGCTTTACCACCGAAGTTTAGAGGTAAGAGAGATCTAATTGAAAAGTATGTGAGACATATTGACACTGTAAGAAGTAATATTGAGTTTGAAAAGGAGTATTTATAATGGAAAGTTTAAAAACGATAACCGTTTTATTTAGAGCTTACAATTCTTTAGAAAAAATTATAAGAAAAGATATCTCTCAATACGGCTTAAATGTTAATGAGTTTGGTGTTTTAGAAGTTTTATTTCACAGAGATACTTTAACAGTAAAAGAAGTTATAGATAAGGTTTTAGCACCTAATAGTTCAATATCATATACGATTGAAAGTCTTGTTAGAAAGAGCCTAATAGAAAAGGTTCAATCTATTGAAGATAGAAGAGTTTTTTATTTAAGACTTAGTAAAAAAGGTAAAGATTTAATGAATAAGATTTTCCCAATTCACAAAAACAATATGAGACAAATCCTTGATGTTTTGGCGGAAAACGAAGAGTTAATTTTACAAAGAGCTTTAGTAAAAATTGGTAAAACATCGCTTGAAGGTATTGAAAAAAATGAAATATAATTACATAGAAAAGTCTTTAAATACTCTATTAATTCATTTGCATGGTACTGGTGGGGACGAAGAAAGTTTAATAAATCTTGTTGAGTATATTGATCCTGAAGCTTCTTTGCTAGGCATTAGAGGTAATGTTGTTGAATCGGGAATGAATCGTTTCTTTAAAAGAATAAAGCCAGGCGTTTTCGATGAAGAAAACTTATTGTTTGAGACTGAGAATTTGAAAAAATTAATTGATGATTTCTTAAATAAAAATAATTATAAAAAGGTTGTAGTAATAGGTTATTCAAACGGAGCAAATATTCTAGGCTCATTGCTTTTTAATTATGGGAGAATTTTTGACGGTTCAATACTTATGCATCCGATGGTTCCTTTGAAAAATTTTTCTATCAAAAACCAAGGCAATCAAAAAGTATTAATTACCGCAGGAAAAAATGATTTAATGGTTAATGAAGCTGAAGCTGATGAATTGTTTGAGTTGTTAAAGAAAAACAATGCTTCGGTAGATATTCTTAAATATCTATCAGGACATAATATTTCTAACAAAGAAGTTGAAGATATAAAGATTTGGTATAATAAATTGTAAAAATCCATCATTATGATGGATTTATTTTTTGTTTTACTTGTTAAAATAAAACATATCATATACAATTAAATGTGAAAATTAATTGACTAATGTTGGAGGTATATATGAAATACAAAGATTTGATAAATCAAATGACCCTGGAAGAAAAAGCTAGTTTAACTTCAGGAGCTGATTTTTGGACTACTAAATCAATAGATAGACTTGATATACCTAGTATCTATTTATCTGATGGACCTCATGGAATTAGAAAAGAAGTATCAAACAAAATTGGAATAAACAAAAGTTATCCAGCAACTTGCTTTCCTACTGCAACTACCATAGCTAACAGTTGGGATGTCAAATTAGCAGAAGAAATAGGTGATCATCTCGGGAAAGAAGCACTTTCTCAAGGCGTTAACATATTGTTGGGACCAGGTGTCAACATTAAACGAAATCCTTTATGTGGTAGAAATTTCGAATATTTTAGTGAAGATCCTTTGCTTGCCGGCAAACTAGCCGCGGCTTATATAAGAGGTATTCAATCAAACGGCGTATCAGCATGCATAAAACATTTTGCGGCTAATAATCAAGAGTACCGTCGTATGGTTGTTAATTCAATAATTGATGAAAGGGCCCTAAAAGAGATATATTTAAAGGCTTTTGAAATTGCTATTAAGGAGGCTAAACCAAAAACTGTAATGTCTTCTTATAATATGCTTAATGGTTATTATACAAACGAAAACATGTTTTTGATGAAAGAAACTTTAAGAGATGCTTGGAACTTCAAGGGATTAGTCGTAACCGATTGGGGCGGGATGAATGATCGAGTTAAAGGGTTAGAAGCATATAACTCTTTATCGATGCCAAGCAACAATGGCGATTCGGATAGAGAAGTTTTTGAAGCTGTGAAATCAGGGAATTTAAATGAAGAGATTCTTGATGAAAATATTGAAATCTTACTAGATTCTATATTCGCTTTAACTAATAAAGAGGAGAAAAAAGATTTCGACATTGAAAAGCATCATTTAATGGCTGAAAAAGCAGCTTTAGGTTCCATTGTACTTTTGAAGAATAAGGACGATATCTTACCACTAAATAGCAAAGACAAGATAGCTATCATTGGTGATTTTGCCGAAACACCAAGATATCAGGGTGCAGGATCTTCAATTGTTAATCCAACAAAACTAGATAACACAGTAGCTTTAATGTCAAAATTTGATTTTAACTATATCGGCTATCAACCAGGTTTTAAAAGATTTGGCAAGAAAAGCAAATCGCTTTTAACAAAAGCAGTTAATTTAGCTAAGGAATCTGATGTAATATTACTTTATATAGGACTAGATGAATTAAGTGAAGTTGAAGGAAAAGACAGAGACACTATGTCTTTACCTGAAAATCAATTAATTTTAATCGAAGAACTGGCAAAATTAAATAAAAAAATTATAGTAGTTTTGTCGACAGGAAGCGCGGTTGAGTTACCATTTATTAATATGGTGGATGCTATTTTGCTTTCAGGTTTAAGCGGACAATCTGGCGCAAAAGCAGTATTAAAAATTTTGAGAGGAATTATAAATCCTTCTGGTAAACTTTCCGAAACTTACGCTAAAAATTATCAAGATTATCCAAGCTCAAGCTATTACTTGAAAAACGATAAAATTGCCGAGTATCGTGAGGGCATTTTCGTTGGATATCGTTATTTTGATCACAATAAATCAAAGGTTAATTATCCTTTTGGATATGGTTTATCATACTCTAAATTTGTTTATTCTAATTTAGTTGTTGAAGATTACAATGTTAAATTTGATTTAACAAATAATTCTAATATTAAAGGTTCTGAGATTGTTCAACTTTATGTAAGAGCTAAAGATTCGAAAATTTATCGACCTTTCAAAGAATTAAGAGCTTTTGAGAAGGTTTCATTAGAACCAAATGAAACTAAAACTGTTGAGATTAAAATATCTAAAGAATTCTTTGAAGTATACCTAGCAGAATCTAAAGAATGGGTAATTGAAAATCTAGATTATGAAATTATTATTGCTTCATCTTCAGTTGATATTGAATTATCTCAAATAATACATGTTAATGGTCAGGACTTAACAGTTAAGAATGCAGATAAAATATCTTCATACTATTCTTTAAATGTCTCTAATCTAGAAAGAGATGAGTATGAAAATCTTTTAGGTTATAAGATTGGTGAAGACAAATATGATTTCTATAAAAAAAACCGATTGTTAATCGATTACAATACGACGATAAATTATTTAAAATATTCACCAGGTTTTAGTGGAAGGTTATTTGCATTCTCAATAAATTTCTTGGCTAAATTCTATACACTTTTTAATAATATGGACAAAGCAATAATGTATAAATACATGATAAATGAATTACCGCTAAGAAACCTTGCTAGAATGTCAAAAGGAAAAATTAGTTCAGGCCAACTTGATGGACTAATAATGATGTTCAACGGTAGATTCTTTAAGGGTATGAAAAAATATTTTAAAGAAGGAAAAATTAGAAAAGAGCGAAATAAAAAGTCATGAATTTCATGACTTTTCTTTCTCTTTATCAGGTTGTTTTAAAAATAATTTCTTAATGTTTAAAATTTTACCGAAGACAATGATTTTATCGTCTTTTTGAATAATATCGTCTTTAGTTACATTAGCGTTTGTTTCCTGACCTCTAATGATAGCTAAAACATTAATAGCATAGGTTTTTCTAATGTCGCTTTTCTCTAAAGTTGTATCGACTAGAACTTCCGGTGAATTTACTATTTTAATTTGAGCGATAGAATTTTTACCAACATGATCCAGAACTTCGATTATATTTATTGCCGCTACCATAGATAAACCTATTGGTAACTCTTTCTACAAAGCCTCTAAATAAGAAATCTAATATTTTAAGCTTTTTAATAATTAACATTAAAACAAAGAAACCGCCAATATAAATTAGAAATAGGAAGATATCATTAGTTTCCGCTGCTCCTAAACTTAAAAATACGTTAACAACAATGGATATAACGGTAACATTTAAAACGAAACCAGATAACATCGTAATATTAGCGATTTTTCTTCTAACTCGAGAACTTACAATTAACTCGGCTTCTTGGGTTGTAAAACCGCTATTTGTGAATAGTGATATAACTTGAAAACGAGCTTTATCCTGAGTTAACCCAGTTATTCTAAAAATGATAGTGAAAATTTCAATAAATATGAAATAGGCAAGTATTATGGCTAAACCCATTAAAATTAATGTTGTAAGCGGCATAATTTCACCTCTTTTTCTTATTAAACATTATACATTATTTTTTTTAGTATTTAAATATTTTACTGTTTTAAATTCAGATAAATTAAATGAAAACGTTTAGAATAGTAAAAATACTAATTTTATGATATAATATATAAGGAAAATTTAAAAACTTATACTAAAGGAGTAAATTTTATGAAATTAGAGAAAAGAACTGAATCGTTAAGAACGGTTAGAGAAAGCCATATGATTCCTGGAGTTTTATTTGGCAAGACAATCGAGCCGGAATCAATTCAAATTGATGAAAAGGAATTTAAAAATGCATTTAAAGAATACGGCTTAACTCAAACTTTTGAAGTTAAGATGGGCAGAAAAAAACACAATGTTTATATTAAGGAGATTCAAAGACATCACCTTAATCATAACGAATTTTTAAATGTAAAATTGTTAAAAGTTATGGCTGGAGACACTATTAAAACACATCTACCATTAAATTTAATCGGTAGAGGTAAAGTTGAAAAACCTGGTGTTATTCTTCAAATTTTAGCTGATACAATTGAAGTTGAATATGAAGTAGGTAATGGTTTAAGCCATTTAGACGTTGACGTTTCCAATTTAACTGTTGGCGATTCTATCAAAGTTTCTGATTTGCATATTCCTGAAGGAATTACATTACATGAAGATTTAGATAAAATGATCGTTAATGTAAGTGAATCAAATTATGTTGAAGAAGAAACAGAAGAAGCTGAAGAAAAAGACGCAATGGACGTTGAAGTAATAACTGAAAAAACTGAAGAAGAGTAAAATTAATAAAGCCAGTAAACTGATATGTTTACTGGCTTTTTTTATTTAATAATCTTTATGCTTCAGGCCAAATTAATTCAACCAATTCTGGTAAATCAATAAAAGGGTTACGATTGCCTTGATATCCATAGATAGCTTGGTTTCTTAAGATTTCTTCCTGACTTACAGGATCACTAAAATGCCAGATTAATAAGTCTTCTAAATCTCCGTAAATTGGCAAGTCTGAGTATCTATCTTCTTCAATGCTAGTCAAATAATCCATAGGATCATTAATGACTCTTAATTCCAGTTCTACATAATATCTAACCATCATGTAAAATATCATTCTAGCAACATCGCCTTTTACTTCATCGCGAGGTTCAAAGCTCCATTCATTGCAAGTAAAGTTTCCATATCCTCTATCTTCAACGTTTTCATCTGTTTCATCACATATTTCATAAAAACGGTTATTCTTGGTTGAGTTCATTGTTCTTTCTGCGGGGACTAAATGATGAATATCTGTATATGCATCATATGACTCTTCAGGAAATCCTCTTGATTTTGACCAGATGTGTTCTCTATTCCATTCGATAATATCAACTTCACCATAAGCTTCCATCGAACAATAATCAGGGGGATTGGTTGTGTCTTGACAACCTTTAGGAATAGATAATCCTGTATAAAAACCAATAATATTATCGGGATTATCTGGGTCTTCATCGATATCTCTTAAAATATCCCAAACATCTGTGTCATCGTCAGTGTAAGGATATACGGTATGTTCGTCAATAATTGTGTTTAATTCCAAGATTAATGCTTCTTGGGTTAATTCGTTAATTGAAACATAATATCCTTCAGGGATATACATTGAACCATCGACATTTTCAACAATGATGATTGTATAGGTTTCTCTTGTTTCATTTCCTGATGAATCAATAGCAATTAATTCGATAGATTGGCTTCCTAAAACTGATGTGTTAAATTCGCCATTAATTTCAACATCACAAATCTCATCAACATTATCAGTGCAGTCGATTAAATCATAGTTAAAATCACGATTTAACAACTGTTGTTTAGGTAAATCATCAATATTTATAACTGGACCAACCGAATCATTATTAAGAAGTCTATTAACGATATTAGTTCCGGCAAAATAGTCAACCGCAAATAATATTACTAAGATAACAAATATAATCATGCTTACTTTTCTTAACGTCTTTTTCATACTTACCTCCTTTTAGTCAATATCTATTTTACCATATATAAACAATAAAAAAACCCTAGGATTTAATCCGTAGGGTTATTGCGGTAAGCACTCGGCGCAACTCCAGTCACTTTCTTAAATGAATTAGAAAAGTGAGAACTGTTAGCGAAATTAAGTATTTCAGCGATATTTAAGATATTAAAATCAGAATTCTTCAATAAGTTTTTCGCTTCTTTTATTTTTTCATTGATTATATATTCAGAAATAGTAATTCCCATTTCTTTTTTAAATAATCTGGAAAGATGTTCTTTGGTGATATACAAATCTTTAGCAATATCTTCTAAAGCTATTTTTTTAGTTAAGTTTTTCCTAATATAAAGGATAATCTGTTTGATATTATGGCTATGGTTTACTAAAGTATAATCTCTAACAGCTTTGGTGTATGTTATAAGAATTGTACTAGCTAAGTTTTTAATTTCACTTGATGAGGAAACTTTATTAATGTGAAATTTTATATTGTTAAGTATTTTATGACCTAAAAAAAGATCTAACCCTGTATTTAGGGCTACGCGATAAGCGAGCGCATTAAAGATAAGTAAATTTGTTTTTAAGGAAGTAAAAGAATTGTTTCGATAAAATAGTTGTCTGTTAGTGATAGTTGAAAAATCAAAATTTTCCGCAGATTTTACATCGCCATCATTAATGATTTTCATTAGGATTTTTTCGGCTTTATCAGTTTCTTCAATCATTTTCATCGTCTGTTCGACTGATGGTCTATCAATCTCCAAATTATTGTTTATTCTCTTGGTTTGAACATTATAAATTCTCGTATCTTCAAAATCAATTTGCGTAATGCTTTTTAGTATATTAACTAAGATTTTTTGTTGGAACTCGGATAGAATTTTTAAGGTATTATAAAAATGTTCTACCATTTTGGCATCTTCATTAATCATTCTATTTTCTAAAATTATATGATCAATATATTTTTCATAGTCATCATTAATTAGAAATGGTCCAAAAATAATATTTCGATCATTAGCATATAGCCAAAGGTAATTAAGACCGATATCGTTGAAAATTCGATAAATTTTATTATCGGACTGATGAGATGCCATATTGAGTTTTTCATCTTCAATTTGATTTTTTAATACATCAGGTAAGTTTAAAGGATTAGTCTCATATGTTTTTATACCATTTTCATAAAAGGTACAGGAGATATTAGATAAATGATATATATTATAAGCTATTTTTTCTGTTTTCATACTAACCTCCTTTTTAACAATTATAAAGAAAAACGACTTAAATGTCAATAAAATATATAAAAATGCTAAAATATTGTATTAGCAGATAAAAAATTGTATTTGTTTGATTAACAAAAGAAAGACCGCTAATTTTAGCGATCTTAATTATTATATTACAAAGTTTCCGTTTTTAAATATTTGAACCTTTGT
>JAVEVN010000014.1:0-12214 GCA_034005025.1 Candidatus Izemoplasmatales bacterium
AGCTTAAGCGATAAGGTGACTTTAGTTGAAACTCTTGAAGACGTCTTAAATTTAACTATTCAAGAACCGATTTTCGTCACTAATCAAACTACTTTTTCAATCAATGACATCTTGCCGATCCATGAAGCGATTAACAATAAATATAAAGACGTAATTATCACTGAAGAAATCTGCAATGCGACGCGTTTTAGACAAAATGCGATAATTGAAGGCAACGTCGGGGTTGATCTATGTTATATCGTCGGTGATGAGCGTAGCAACAACACTAAAAATTTAGTAAAGATTTCAAGGGAATTAACTAATACAAAAACCCTCTTGATTAGTTCTTTAGAAGATATCGACCTGAATGATTTAAAAGGCGTTAAAATAGTTAGCGTCTCAAGCGGAGCTTCTACTCCCAATTATTTAACTAAGGAAGTTATCGAGTTTTTGGAAAAACAATGAGATATTATTCAAGTGAAGACAACTTTTACTTTATTTTTTAATCAATTTAGTTTATAATGTTTAAGAACATGAAATTCTGGTGTTATGGGGTGAAATAAATGGCTGACAAAAAAAAGAAAAGTTTAACAAAAGACGAACAACAAATCAAGACTTATAATCCGACTAAGAGTAAGGCCGGAAGAATAATTTTGTTAATTCTTGCTATTGGCATGGTTGCCGGTTTAGTTGCTGCTATGATTTATGGCATGGTTAATTTCTTCCAATCATTATAATCAATTTTAATAAAGATAAAACACTGCAAAATTTAGCAGTGTTTTTTTATGGATTTATTAATAATTCTTTGGCGATATCTCTTGCGGCTTCACTGATTTTATCACCACTCAACATTTTAGCTATCTCATCGATTCTTTCTTCGTGACTCAAGTATTTAACTTTAATTTTAGTTGTGTCGCCAATCACTTCTTTAATTACAGCTAAATGATTGGTACCTTGAGCAACTACTTGAGGTATATGAGTAATTGATATCACTTGAGTTATCTTTGCTAAATCAGCTATTTTTCTAGCTATTTGTTTTGCGATAAAACCGCTGATGCCGGTATCGATTTCATCGAAGATAATCGTTGGAATCTTTTGAGAAAAAGCGAAGATCGTCTTAAATGCCAACATTACTCTGCTCATCTCTCCGCCTGATGCAGTTTTAGCTAAAGGTTTTAAGGGTTCGCCTTTATTGGTTGAAATTAAGAAGTCTATTTCATCTAAACCTTCTTGTTTAAAGATATTTGAATCAAATTCATCTTTAGGCGTAACATCATTAAACTTAACCTCAAACTGCGGATATTTAATTACCAGTTCGCTTAAAGTATTTACAATTTCTTCCGATATTTTTTTGGCAATATCCTTCCTATAAAGACTTAAGTTATGAGCTTCTTTCAAGAGAATCTCATATTTTTCTAAGAGGATACTATGTAACTTATTTAAGATTTCATCAAAATTTTCTACTTGATCGATTTCTTTTTCTAAAAAGACTTGGTACTCAAGCAACTCTTCAATTGACTTATTATATTTTTTGACAAATCTTTCGATTTCATTAACTCTTTCAATCAAATTATCATAATCGCTTTTAGTATAATCGAGATTATCTAATTTATCGATAATTAATGAATTGATATCGTCTAATTCATAATAGAGATTGTTAAGGCGTTCATCGATATTAGAAAAATCTTCTGAATAAGTTTTCATAGTCGAAAAGTCTGAGCTTATCTCATAGAGATGATCTAGTAAGGCTTCATCATTTAAGTAATATTTAGCTTTTTCTAAGAAAGTATTAATCTTATCAATATTTTCCAAGATATTAATCTTTTCTAAATCTTCTTGATATTCATTCAAATCAAGATTTAAATTTTTTAATTCTTGATATTGGAATTTATAAAGATCAAGCTGTTTTAAGGTTTCATCCTTTTTATTTAATAAAAGTTTATATTCTTTTAAAGCATTTTGATAATCTTTATGGGCGTTTTGATAGTTTTCCTTTAATGGCGTAATTCTTTTTTTCTTATAATTATCAATTAAAGATAAATAATTTTCTTGATTTAACAGTTGGTTGGTATCAAACTGAGAATGAATATCAGCTAGATGAACAGAAAGGTCTTTTAAGGTTTTAAGCGAAGAGATTTGATTGTTAATTTTTACAATATTGCGGTTATCTTTAGATATTTGTCTTGAGATAACTATCTCATCGTCAAAATCAATATCGGCTTCTTGTAAAACAATTGCTAAGTCTTTACTGATATTAGTGAAAACGCCGGTGATAAAGGCTTCATCAGCTTTGGAAGAGATCATTTCTTTTAAGGCTCTTTGCCCTAACAATAAAGAAATAGCATCAACAATGATGCTTTTTCCCGCTCCGGTTTCTCCGGTTAAAACCGTCATGCCAGTTTGAAATGACAGTTTAATATTATCAATTATCGCAAAGTTTTTAACTTCCAAACTTTTAAGCATATAAAAACCCCTATTTTAATATTTCTGAAATTATCGTTTCTGTATCCAAATTATAGAGTTTATAAATTTCTGATTGATTCCCTTGAGGAATGAATTCATCAGGCAAACCGAAGATTCTAATCGGTTTGAAAGAATTATTTTCACTCATAAATTCAAGTATTGAAGAACCAACTCCAGATATTTTCGTTACGTCTTCTAAGACGAATAGTTTATTGTCTGAGAGCAACAGTTCTTTTAACATCTCTTGATCAAGTGGTTTGATAAATCTCGCATTGATTAAATTTATCGGTAAATTGTGTTCTTCAATATAACTTTTCATTCTAATAAAGTTATCGCCGTAACAGATTAAATCTATTTTTCCTGATTTATCTAATTTTGTCCAAGTTGGTTTTTTGATTATTTCCAATTCTTCGCCTTGGTATTTAGGACTTGAATTTCTTGAGTAACGAATCGCGACAGATTGATTTGCATAATTAAAAGCGTAATCTAATAAGCTATAAGCCTCAGCGCTTGTTGAAGGTTGAACAATCTCGATATTAGGAACATGTTTTAAATAAGCGATGTCATAGATGCCTTGATGGGTTTCTCCGTCGCCACCAACTACTCCAGCTCGATCAATTCCAATTACGATTTTAGCGTTTTGTCTTGTTAGATCATGAACTATTTGATCATATGCTCGTTGTAAAAATGATGAATATATCGGGAGGAAGATCTTCATCCCTTTCATCGCTAAAGCTGTAGAAAAACATACGGAAAAGCTTTCGCAAATGCCAACATCTATGATTTTATCAGGATAGATCTTTTCAAAATCATTCAATCCTGAACCTGTAATCATTGCGGGAATGATAATCCTGAAGTTTTCTTCTTTTGCGGCATAACTCATCATGTACTCAGAGATAATATTACTCCATGATAGATGATTTTCTTTTAATTTACTTGAAAATTCACCGGTTTCTTTATTAAAAGGACCGACTCCATGCCAAAGTCCGCTATTATCCGTTTCCGCAAAGGAATAACCTTTACCTTTTTTAGTTATAACATGTAAAACTATCGGACGATTCTTAGTTTTTACAAGTCTTAAATATTTTATTAAACTTTTTAAATCATGACCGTCAATCGGACCAAAATATGTAAACCCAAATTGATCGAAGATCGTCAAATTATTCGCAAAGCCTCTAATCATATTGCTGATCCTGACCTTCATCCGATAGATGAATTTAGGTAATCTTCTTTTAGTTTTACTTGCATAATTATAGAGTTTACCGCTTCTGGTTTTATTTAATAATTTTGCTAAACGTCCAACATTTTTAGAAATGCTCATTTCATTATCATTAAGGATAATAATCGGGCTCATATTTTTTTTATGACCTAAATAATTAAGCGCTTCAAAACTCAACCCGCTATTTAAGGAACCATCGCCAACAATTGCGATATTTTTTTCTTTGGTTTTATTGATTATTTTGCTTTCTTCAAAACCGGCAATTGCAGCAATTGCGGTTGAAGAATGTCCAGCTTCCCAAGAATCATGAACGGATTCGCTCATCTTTTGATATCCGCTAAGTCCATTAAATTGTCTTAATGAATCAAAATCTTTAGCTCTTCCGGTTAAGATTTTATGAACATAAGCTTGATGACCAACATCAAAAACAATTCTGTCATCTGGTGAATCAAAAACATAATGAAGCGCAAGCGTCAGTTCGACAACTCCTAAATTACTTGAAAGATGTCCCCCAGTTTTAGATAAAGAATCAATCAAAAAAGACCGAATTTCTTCAGCTAGAATTTTTAGTTCTTCTATTGACAAGTCTTTTAAAAACTTAGGATCTTTAATTTCCAGTAAATTCATCTTGGCTTATTCCTTCTTAAAGTCTTCTAATTCCTCATTATTCATCAGTTTGACAATTGTTTCTTCAGCTGTTTTTAATTCTTCATGACAAAGTTTCGCAAGCTGGATACCTTCTTGATATAATTTTACAGCTTCATCTAAACTGTTTTCACCTGATTCCAGTTTTTTAACTAGTTCTTCCAACTTCTCGAGGTTTTCTTCAAAGCTTAATTTACTCATTTTTTTCACCTTTCAAAGCTATTGGCTTAGCGGTAATTTCCCCGCCCGTAATAGCTATAGTTAATAGTTTATCAATATCGATTTCATTGATATTTTTTTTGATTTTATCATCTTGTTTTACAATCGCAAAACCTTTTTTCATGATGTTTAAGGGATTGACTAAATCCAGTTTTTCGATTAGATTTTGATAGTGATTGCTTTTTTTATTAAGCAAATATTTATATTCATTCTTTAAGTGTTTGCTTAAATTAACAATTTTTTCTTCGTTTTGTTTAATTATATTTTTAGGACTTACTTTAATCAATCGGTCATAGAGATTAGAATAAGCCAAATCTTTGGTCTGTATAAGTCTTAGCGGATCAGTTAAAACATTTCTTTGAATTAAGTTTCGGTAATGCTTCAAGGAATTTTCATAAAGATTATTTAAAGCAATTCTAATTCTTTCCTGATAACTTGCAATTTCGTTTATCACGTCGCGATAATTTCTCACTGCAAGTTCAGCGGCATGAGATGGTGTTGAAGCTCTTTTATCAGCTACAAAATCACTGATGGTATAATCGGTTTCATGACCAACAGCGCTGATTATCGGGATTTTAGAAGCATAGATGGCTTCAGCTACTACTCTTTCATTAAATGCCCATAAATCTTCGATTGAACCGCCGCCTCTACCGATGATTAACAAATCGACTAAATTTTGCTTGTTAGCTAAATTGATCTGTTTAGCGATCGATTCTTTAGCGTCAACTCCCTGGACTAAAGCCGGATAAACGATGATATTGGTCAAAGGAAATCTAGAAGAGATAACGTTGATGATATCTCTAACAGCCGCTCCTGTCGGAGACGTTACGACCCCGATGGTTTTAGGATACTTCGGTAAAACTTTTTTATGACTTTCGTCAAAATAGCCTTCTTTACTAAGTTCTTCCTTTAATTTTTCATAAGCTAAATATAAATCTCCTACCCCATCTAAATCCATCTTTTGGATATAGATTTGGTAAGTACCATAAGCTTCATAAACCGAAATATAACCTTCAACGATAACTTTATCACCGTCTTTAGGATTAAAATTAAGTCTCTTAGTTGATGAAACGAACATAATTGCGCTTATCTGCGAAGAATCGTCTTTTAAGGTTAAGTATAGATGCCCTCTTGAATGTCTCTTAAAATTAGAAATTTCTGCCTTTAAGAGGATATTTTGTAGTTCAGAGTCATTATCTAATTTATATTTTAAATAACGGTTTAATGCCGTTACTGTCAAATACTCTCTAACCATTTTCTTTTCCTAATGATTTTTTGATATTATCCAAGAGTTTATTATTGAACTTCTTAGCTGAATCATCATCTAAATTAGAATATACTTTAGTTATTTCTAAGGCCTCATTAATCGCTACTTGCGGAGGAGTTTTAAGATAAATCATCTCATAAACCGCATATCTGATAATCGCTAAATCAACATAATTTAACCTGTCAATCGTCCAATTTGTCAGATTTGAAGAAATGATATTATCCACCTCAGGATATTTTTCTTTAACTGCCAAAAAAGTCTCGATGATCTCTTTTGAATAATCATCCAAAAGGTAATCGCCACCGAGAATATCTTGATAGATAAGTTTAATAATCATTTCTCTAAAAGTTCTTCTATTCATATCTTTAAGCACCTATTCTTTAATAAAAATATTTTATCACAAATTAAGCGATAATTAAAGTATTATCAACCTAAATAAAAAGACATAGTTTAACTATGCCTTTTTTCTTCTGAACACAGAAGCTTGATATGGTTTTAGTTTAAGTGATTTATTTAAGATGATTTTATCACCGTAGAAATATTCAAAACCTTCAAGATTAACTTCATCTAGTTTAATATCAATTTCATAATCTCTGAAATTTGCAATTACTAGATAATCTTTATCTTCACCCTTATTCAAATAGCAATATGACTCGTCATCTAGAAGATTAATGAAGAATATCTCACCAAAGATAATATTTTTTGCGTCTTCTAATCGCGTTTTCAAGATGAACCTGTAAGTCTTTAAGATTGAATCTGTTTCTTCTAATTGTTTTTCAACATTGATTTCTTGATAATTGAAATTAGTTGCCATCCATGGTTTAGTTTTAGAAAAACCGCCGTTTATATCAGAATTCCATTGCATCGGCGTTCTTGCATTGTCTCTAGAACGATCTCTTAAAGCTTTTAATGCTCTTTCATGACTTGCGCCTCTAGATGTCATATTTTCATATTCAGTGAATACTTCCACATCCCTAAAATATGATAAATCGTCATACAAGACATTGGTCATACCGATTTCTTCACCTTGATATACGATTGCCGTACCCGGCATGAAATATAAAGTAATCGCCAGCATCTTTGCTGATTCTTGATAATATTTATCAGTGTTTCCATAATGAGATACTATTCTAGGTTGGTCATGATTATGCCAATAGATCAAATTAAAGCCTTCATTTCCTACAACTTTATATTGATGATCATAACTCTTCTTAATATCTTTTACTCTTAACTCAGTCTTTGACCATTTACCCATAACTTTATCGTCGGTGTAGCCTGTATCAGCCCAACAATGCCCGAAGTGAATCAAAAGATTAAATTCATGAGAATCAAAGCCCACGTATTTTCTCACCTCTTCTTTGCTGGCACCGCCAGATTCACCTAAAGTTACAAGATTATAAGGCTCAAATAATTCCAAAGCCAATTCTTTAATATATTCATGATGTTTTGGTAAAGAAGAAAAGTTTTCATACCCAGGACTTCCATCAGGAAAATCCCAGTTTTTTTCTAAATGATTGGCCGCATCGACTCTAAAACCGTCGATACCTAAATCAATCCAGAATTTAATCATCTTTTTCATATCTTCTTTCATCTCTTGATTACGCCAGTTCAAATCCGGCATCTTCTTAGAGAAAATATGAAGATAATACTCATCGGTTAAACTGTTATAGTCCCAAGTTGGACCACCAAACCAACTAATCCATGAAGTTGGTCTTATTCGATTATTTAATTTATCATATTTTGGCTTTTGCCAAATATAATAATCATGATATTTCTGATGATCTTTATGACTTGGATCTTTAGCAGCTAAAAACCACGGATGTTCGTCCGAGGTATGATTTAAGACTAAATCAATTAAAACTTTAATTCCTAGACTTCTAGCTTTTTCAATCATTGTCTTAAAATCAGCGATTGAACCATAATCTTCGCTAACCTTATAGAAGTCTCTGATATCATAACCGAAATCATCCATCGGGGAATCATAATGAGGACTGATCCAAATCGTATTAATTCCCAAATCCTTTAAGTATTCTAACTTTTTAGTTACTCCGATTAAATCACCAATTCCGTCATTGTTGCCGTCAAGAAAACTTCTGAGATAAATCTGATAGATATTCGCTTTCATCCACCATTTTTCTTGCATTATAAATCCTCCAGTTTTTTAACTTGTTTTAAACTGTCATAAAATCCATAAGCCTCACCCATAACAAGAACAAATTTATTCTCTTCTAAGAAACTCTTAGTAAGTGAAGTCTTTTGATGATCATAAATGACATGCATTTCTTTATTAATGATAATCTCTTCAAAAATCTTAAAGCCATCATCTTTCATTTCATCTGCTTTAATAATTATATAATTCATCAGGTTTAAATCAGCGATATTTTTAATCTTGAAATTAGCAAATACATTATAAAAAGCAAAATTTTCTTCCGGCAATACTAAATCGTTATAATCAAGGTAGTCCTGATAATCGATTATATAAATTAAACTGGAATTATTGAAACCTTTATTAGCTAATTTTCTTTTTATCTTTGTAAAAACAGCCCTTTCAGCTATCGTCTTAAGTGAAAGTTCAATCAAGAATTTTCCCTTAAAATTAGCGAGTCTCGTCTCTTTAATCAACTGATTTATCAGCAGTTCATCCCACTCTTTTTCTAAATCATTAGCTTTAATAACGCGCTTTAATGATGCTTTATTGCCAAGTAGAACCCGACTTAATAAATCGACATATAAAAATCTCGTCTTATTTAACTGCCAGTTCTTAATCGGTGAAAACGACAATTTTAAATTGTTGTTTTCTAGTAGCTTTTGAATATTTTCAAGTATTGTTTTAGCTACTTCTTTATTCAAACGATAATTCTTGTTGTCGGAGATAAAGTTATTCTCTTTAGTAGTTAGACTATTTAAGAATTTCAAGTCATCTAAATCTTCTTTAGTAACGCTATCTTTTAAATTAACTAAAGAAAATCTTAAATCCGTTTCTTGACCTATACCTTTTAATAAATCTTCATAGATTCTTTTGATGATTCTTTTATCTTTAGTCTTTAAGATTAAAAACAGATTATCCATACCTTCTAAATAGAGGTTTTGAAAATAGTTTCTTGAAACTTCCATCGCCAACTTAAAAAATTTATCGAGGAAGTTTTCATATCTTTGATAAGAATAATCCTTCATAAAGTCATGATAGTCTCTGATATTAACTAAGATCATGGAATTATCGTTAACAACTTTTTCTTCATAGATGAATTTATAATCTAAAAAGCGCTTTGTTTGGGTATTACTTTCAACTCTTTTTCCTAATAAGTAAATATTTAATTCATCTTTAAAAACCTTAAAATCAATATTGATAATCTCATCGGTTTGATATTTTAATATTATCTCGTCGGTATTAAGCAATTCATCAACATAGACATTTTTAACTAAGGAACTTTGAAATTCCTCCATCGATAAATAATCTTTACTTGTTTTTAGCAAGTTTTTAGCTTGTTTATTTAACAGTTGTAAAGTGTTTTCTTTGATTAACATTACCGCATAATCAAGCGCATTAAATATCAGTAATAAATTCTTTCTTAACCCAACGTTTAATCCATGCTTTAACCAATCAACTTTAAATTTTTGATAGATGACTTTATTGAAGTCAAAGACTTTTTTACTCAAATTGAAATCTTCGCTATTTACGTAAAAAACAAAATATTCAAACTCGCCAACTTCATTAATAAAAACATAAGTATTGTCTTTATTTAAGAATGGATCATTAGGATAACTAGAAAAACTATTTTTAGTTATTATCTGATGATAATTTAAGTTTTTAATGTCTTGATATATAGTTTTATCGATATCTTCTAATCTTTTTTCTAATAAGAGGTTCTTGGTAAAATGGAACATGTTAACTTGATCAGATTCTAACTTAACATAAACTAATTTAGAAAATAACTTAGTGTTATCTGTCTCCATAAAAAGCGTTCTGATTATTTCTCTCGGTTTATCGAGACTTATTGAAAGATATTTTTTAAGCAAATTTAAAGAATAATCATGGATATTAACAAAAGGAACCAAAGTTTTATTGATTTCAAAAATCAATTGATTGATTTCAGTAGTTTCAATTTCATTATTTAACTTTTTAAGCAATTCTAAAGCAGCATTATAAAAATCAAGCCGTGCCGATTTCGATAAGACCCTTTTCATTATCGGTAAGTGTTTTTTATAAAAAGAATAAGCTTCTGCATATTGTTTTAAGGCGATTTGGATCTTGATATAGCGATCTAAATAGCGATATTTATTCTTGCTTAAGAGATAGTATTCTTCATATTTCTCCAATGCTTTCAAGTAGTTTTTTTCACTAAATAATAAATCGCATTCAGTAAGAATAAACGTTGTGTTTTTCTTTTTCTTATCAAAGATTAAAGCTCTTTCATAGGCTGATTTTGCATTATCTTTTTCATTGACATTTAAGTACAACATCGATAATTTTAAGTACTTATTAACCAGGTTTTGATTAGAAATATTATCCTTGATGTTAATCAAGGTTGAAATAGCCATATTAAAATCATTGAGACCTTCATAACAGACAGCTAAATAAAACTCTTGCATTAATAAATCGCTTTCTTTATAAATAAAGCCTTTTCTGTAATCAAGCAAACTTTTAAGTTTAGGATAATCTTCTAGTTTCAAGAGAATGTTTAAAAGCTTATTAATTACATTTAATCGCGATTCTAAATCTTCAATTTTTTCTTGATTTAATGCGGTTTCTAAGACTTTAATTGTCTCTTCATATTCTCTATTTTCAATTAAAATGTTTGTATATTCTAATAAAGATTTAACGTACAATAAACCGTCTTGACTAGACAGTTTAGTTAAATAATCATTCTTCAATTTTTCTAATTCGATATTTTTTTCCATTTACCTTTTTTTCTCATATAAATTCATTATGTTTCCATATATATTATAAATGGTTATTTCAATTTTTTCATCAGTTAAACTTAAAATTGCATAAGTTGGATTTTGATTTGATCTCCATGTAGATAAACTACCCGGATTAAGGAAAATAATGCCTTCTTTTTCTTCCAGATAAGTTTTGTGAGTGTGCCCAAAACAAACCAAATTATAATTTCTTGTTTTTGCTAGTTCTTTCAAATTAGTGATTCCTGATTTAACAGAATATAAATGTCCATGAGTAAAAAAACAGTTTAATCCTTCATAAACAAAATTCAAATCATATGGAAACTTTGGTTCGAAAGGAAAATTACCTTTAACACCGAAAATATTTAAATCGCTCAGTTCTCTTTCCTTCATCTCGGAATCGCCCAAAGAAATGATTCTATCGAGCGGCGAATGCTTAGCGATGATTCTTGGGATATTTTCTCTTTCTCCGTGATTGTCACTAAAGATTAACAGTTTCATTGTTTATCGCCTCAATTAATTTTTTGATTGCTTTTCCGCGATGAGAAATCGCCTGTTTTTCATATATGTTCATCTCTGCGTAAGTTTTATTTTTTCCTTCTGGTAAAAATAAAGGATCATAACCAAAACCGCTTATTCCTCTTTTTTCTATTAAAATCTTTCCCTTCGTTTTACCAGAAAAATAATAGATTTCTTTAGGATTTAAATAAAGACATATAACAGTTTCAAAATAAGCGCTTCGATCTTTTTCATTTTTAAGTTTTTCTAACAAAAGATTCATATTGTCAGCATCGGTCTCGCTCTTAGAAAACCTTTTGGATTTAACCCCTAGCTCACCAATTAATGCGTTTACGATTAAACCGGAATCATCGGCTAAAACCGGTGATTTAACCTTTTCATAAAGCTTTTGAGCTTTTATAAAAGAATTTTCTTTAAAAGTGTTTCCGGTTTCTTCAATTGTTAAATCAAACCTTAAATCGATTATCGATTCAATCAATACATCTTTCAATGCTTCTTTATATTCTTTGATTTTACCAGGATTGGTACTGGCTATATATATTTTTTTCATAATAAAAAAGTTAAGAAAAATTCTTAACTAATTTCATAACTTCTTTTGTTTGAGCCATTGAGTAAATTTCTCGATAAGATCATTACGACCGACCAATAAGATTTCATCTTGAGCTTCAAAAGGAGTTTGGCTTGATGGTATGACGATTTGTTCATTTCTTCTTACAGCCACGATATTAACGCCAAAATTACGGCGAATATCTAATTCTAATAAATTTTTACCAATCATTTTTTTACTAACTTCAGTAGAAATGAAAGAATAATCTTCATCTAGTTGAAGATATTCTAAGAAATTTCCGGAAATTAAAATTGTCGCAAGACGTTTTCCTGTGGATTGTTCTGGCCAAACGAGATGTTCAGGGTTAACTCCAAGTTTTTCAACTACTCTAGCATGATATTCACTTTGCACTTTGACGTAAATTTCTTGAACTCCTAAATCTTTTAAGATCAAGGTC
>JAVEVN010000015.1:0-12177 GCA_034005025.1 Candidatus Izemoplasmatales bacterium
ACTGTATTAGTAAATAAAAACATAGTAATCCTCCTTCTTTCCATAAATATTATATCAAAGTTTTTTATTCTTTCAAACGAAACGAAAAAAAGATTTCCGAAAATGGAAATCTTTTGGTTTATTTATGGAGCAGGTGAAGGGAATCGAACCCTCATAATCAGCTTGGAAGGCTGAGGTTCTACCATTGAACTACACCTGCTTGTTGACGCAAAAATATCATATCATATCTTAAAGACCTATGTCAACTATTATTTTTCATTTTTTTCTATGACTCTTAATTTAGCACTATGAGCTCGATTGTTAAGATCTAACTCTTCATCATTAGCGGTAATCACTTTGCGATTAACTAGTTTGATTAAAGGTTTTTCTTCTACTATAATAGCTAGGCCTTTAGGGATTTCTATTGTTGATAAGGATTTAAATAATTGTTTTGTAATTCGATCTTCTAAAGAATGAAATGTAATGACAGCAAGTCTTCCTTTAGGCTTCAATAAATCAATAGCTTCTATAAGCGCTTTTTCCAATATCGTTAACTCTTGATTGACTTCAATTCTTAAAGCTTGAAAAACTTTCTTTGCTGGATGACCTTTTTTATTTAATTCTTTATTAGGCAAAGATTCTTTGATTATATCAACTAATTCAAATGTTGTTTTTATTGGTTTAATCTGCCTTCTTTTTATAATATTATTGACAATTAAACGCGCATATTTTTCCTCACCATACTCAAAAAATATCTTTACTAAATCTTCATAAGAATAATCGTTAATAACTTGAAAGGCATCTGTTTTAGCGGTTTGGTCCATTCTCATATCCAATGGAGCGTCAAACCTATAAGAAAAACCGCGCTCGGGAATATCAAATTGAAATGAAGACACCCCAAGATCAAAAATAATTCCATCAACCTCATTAATTCCTATTTCATTAAGGCGCTTTTTAGCGTTAATGAAATTGTCGTTTATAGCTGAAAAATTCTTATATTTTTCAAGTCTTGTAGTAGCTGCCTCAATAGCAAAAACATCTTGATCAAAACCTATAAGTTTACCATTATCAAGATTTTTAAGAATTTCTTCAGAATGACCGCCGCCACCTAAAGTCATATCAATATAGATTCCATTTGGATTTATATTTAAGTTTTCAATCGTTTCTTTTAATAATACCGGTATATGTTTATCCATTTTATCACCGAATTTATTATAACATAAAAGCAAAAGAAAAACGTTGAATTTTCAACGTCTCATTTCTTTTATTCTACTTCTTTTTCTGGTTTTGGTTCTACAACCAATTTTCCTTTGTAAAATCCGCAAGATTTACAAACTTGATGTGATAATGTTAATTCACCGCAGTTTGGACATACCGCCATTGCTGGAGCGTGTAATTTGAAGTGTGTTCTTCTTTTTCTTTTTTGGGTTTTACTAATGCGTCTTTGTGGTACTGCCATGTTGTCCCTCCTTACTTTTTTAGTTTAGCAAATGGATTATCTTCTACTTTTTCAGTTTCACTAAGTTCAATCAAATCTTCTTTATATTTTTCATAAGCTCCTTCAGAGATAACTTTCATCGGTTTTTCAATTAGGATTTCAGAAAAAATATAAGGTTGTAAGTCGATTGTAATTCCATCGATAACGTGAGTATCGTCATCAATGTATTCAACTGAAAAATTTAACTGCGAATAAAAATCTAAATCCACTTCAACTTCTTCTAATGTTATTGAACATAGCATTATTAGAGTTGTTTGAATGTGCAAGTTAAAACTAAACATTTCGTCTTTTGGATTATAGTAGTATTCCCCTTCAACAGACGTTTCCAAGATATCTTTTAAATCTTCATCTTCCTCTCTTAAAAGTGGTCTAAGATTTAAAGTATCCTTTATAGAGTTATCGCTAGTTGCTTTTTTAATAAGTTCATGAATTGTCCATTTCAATTCCATCACCTCATCGCAGCAAATCAATTATACTTTTTTATAATATAAATGTCAAGAAAAAAATCCAGTTAAAAACCAAAACTAAAAGTTTAAATCATTTTTAATTATTGGACAAATGCGTTATAATTATAGACGATTAGATGAGAGGGTGAAAATATGAATGAAATAGCAATTATTAAAGAAAAAGTTAATGAGGTAATTGATCCGAGTTCCAATCAAAAATTAGCTGAAAACGATAGTGTTAAACATATCGGCATCGATGATAAAAACACGGTAATAATGATAGTTGAAGTCAAAGATAAAAGCCAAGATACAATCAAAGCTGTCACAAGAGATATCGCTAAAATAGTCAAACTAGATTTGGGTTATTCCGGAGTTAAAATTGAATTTACCAAAAGAAAAGAAAGAAATAAAAACGCCAAAACATTGTTAGTGGCTAGTGGTAAAGGCGGAGTAGGAAAATCTACAGTAACTGCTAATTTAGCCTACGCTTTGATGCGATTGGGTAAAAACGTTGCGATAATAGACGCTGATATTTATGGTGCTAACATGCCAAAGATATTTAATGCAACTAATCATAAATTAATGGGAGATGAAAATGGAAAAATCTTCCCATTCGAAAAAGATAATATTCAAATGGTTTCAACTGAATATTTAGTTGAAGAAAAAAGAGCTTTAATGCTAAGAGGCCCAATGTTAGGAAAAGTTTTGAAACTCTTTTTTGAAGAAACCTTATGGAATGAAGACATTGATTATTTCTTAGTTGACCTACCACCAGGAACTGGTGATGTGATGATGGACATGAAAAATTACGTTGAAGATGCTAAATTAGTTATCGTCACCACTCCACAGGAAAGTGCTGCGCATATCGCAATAAAGGCCGGATATGCAGCTAAAGACTTATCACAAGATGTAATAGGTGTAATTGAAAACATGTCTTATTATGAGGTAAACGATGAATTTCATTATATCTTCGGTAAAGACGGCGGAAAAAAAGTAGCTGATGAACTGATGGTTCCACTACTTGCTAAATTACCGATAACACCACAAGATAAAATCATTTGCAAAGAAAATGAAATGCCAGGAATCATTTATCTGAACCTAGCTAAAAAAGTTACCGAATTACTATAAAACTCCTGAAAATCAGGAGTTTTTTTATTTTATAGTAACTTGAGTAGCTAATTGAAAACCAAGTATCTTTTCATCTAATTTCAAACGATAAGTTAAAGCATCTTTATAACGTTTTTTATTGGCTAAGATGTTTGATATAGAATGAGTGATAATTGTCATGAAATAAAGATTTTGTTTTTGAGTAGCTAAATCTAAAGCATAATTAATTAAATACTCTTTAAGATGTATTTCATCATTATTTTTAATAAGCTTCAATAGATAAAGATAGTCAAGCTTAGATCTTTTATGATAATGAAGATTACTTATTTCATCATAAACTTTTTTATATTCTTCAAGTTTGTCAGATAATAGATAATATCGAGCTTTAATGAATAATCCTAAAAGGTAGTTATCCCCTTCTTCTTTAAGATATTCTAAATAATTAATCGGATCTTTGCTTTGCGAGGAAAGAACTATCAAATAGAGATTTCTTTCTTTGTCTGTGACAAATTCTAAAATATTCGGGTTAAAATAGCCAAAGTCGTAGTTGCCTTCATAAACAGTAAATATTTCGCGCCATAAGTAAAGTTGATTTAATCTGACTATATTTGAGTATTTGTTAAATATACTGATAGCTATTTGTGAGGCTTCGCTTGAAGTCATATTTAAATGTAAATTTCCATAAATCAAAAATTTTGAAAAATTATATAATCCATATACCATATCGTCATTTTGAAAATGATTTTCAACTTTATCTAGAATTATTCTAGCATTCTTGTAATTAGCTATACCGATATTATAAAAACTTGAATAAATCAAAAATATTGAAAAACCAAATTCTTCAAGAGAAGTTAAATAACGAAAAACTTCATTATATATCAAACCGGCGTTATCAAAATCTTCGATTAAAACATAATAACCTAATTTAATAATTTGTAATAAAACGGCAAATTCATATTTACTTACTTCCTTGAAGAGTTCATTATAACCTTCAATGTCCCGATAAAAGAATAATTTAATTGATTGTTCTAAGTAATCAATCATCTCTTCAGGAAAAGATATCTTATCCATGTCCATTCCGACTCTTTCCATCAAAAGATATAGATGTTCACGATTGACAACAATTTGGTTGTTTTCAATTTTAGATAAATATGTATTTGAACATATACCTAAAGCAACTCTTTCTTGTGTCAAATTCATCTCTAATCGTTTTTTTCTAATCGATTGTCCAACCCCCTTGTAGTAAAATTGGCAGGCATTTTCTCTTCTGCGCTTTAGTTCATTAGATAATTTTTCTAACATTTTTTTAATCTCCTTTTTATTTAATTTATAAATTAATGTTAAAAAAATTATAAAATATATTCATGAATAAATAAAGTTTTTCAATTTGAAATTTTTCTTAAAATTCGTCGTTAAATCAGTTGTTTCGGCTATTTTAAGCAAATAAAAAGCCAGAGAATTAAAGCTCTGGCATCTTGCAATATTTTATTATAGGGCACTCTTTACAATTTGGTTTTCTAGCGGTACAGAAATATCTACCAAAAAAAATGAGTTTATGGTGAAGTGAAATCCACATATCTTGAGGATATAACTTCATCAATTTTTTTTCAACCTCAATTGGATTTGAATTCTTTTTAGCAAACCCTAATCGAATCGAAACTCGAGATACATGTGTATCAACTGCAATTCTTGGTATATGATGCATTTCAGCTAAATAGACATTGGCTGTTTTTCTTCCTACACCAGGTAAAGATTCTAAGTCTTCCTGAGTTTTAGGTATGACTCCTGAAAATTCTTGCAAAATTTTATTAGTCATTAAATGTAGATTTTTAGCCTTATTCCTAAATAGACCAAGGTGTTTTATATCTCTTTCTAACTCCCCAACTGGTGCTTCGGAAAATTCGATTAATGATTGATATTTTTGAAACAATTTTTCAGTTACTTTATTGACTGATTGATCTGTAGTTTGGGCTGACAACATTATTGCGATTAAAAGTTCATAATCTTTTCTGTAATTAAGTTCACAACCGGCATTAGGAAATAATTTAGTTATTTCATCATAAACTTTTAATGCATCAACTTGCTTTTTTGTCAAGATTCTAAAAACTCTTTTAAGACTTTAGATTTTTTCTTGCCGGTTTTCTTAACTTTTATTTCTTGATTAACTTGTCTTTTCTTAAGTAAGACAGAATCTAAATAACTGATTGAAAAGCGATTAGCTTTAATTGCTTGAAAAATAGCTTCTTTAATGTCTTCTTTAGTATATTTGAAATCATGTATCCATTTGATGATGATTTCAACTTCCATAGGTTTTAGTTGTTTTTGAAAGTTTCTTTCTAATAATTCGACGATCTCATCTTCCAAAGTATCATAGGTATTCTTTGAGGTCATCATATCGTCTAAGACTTTATCTTGATAATACTCCATAATTTTCCTATAAGTTAAATCAATATCAAAACTTTCCTTTTGTTTCCCATTGTCGCCTTTTATTAAAAGAAAGTTTAAATATTTCTTTTTCATTAATTCATTCATCAAATTAAATGCATCATCTTCAGTCATAGTAAGTTTCTTAGTTAAAATTTTAGGGGTTATAAAACTTGTTCCTTTCATTTTAAGGGCATTTAATTCCATCAAAAGAAAAGCTTCAAGTTCACTCAAGCCTAGATCTTTATAGGTGTTTTTCAGAAGTTTGTCGAAATCGACAATTCCTTCTTCAATCATTTTTTTTAAAATCATTACTTCCATTTTAATAATCCCTACTTATCTTTCTTTTTTGCTAGTTTTTCTAAAGCTGCAAAAGCTGCACTTTGTTCTGCTTCTTTTTTGCTTTTACCTGAGCCTTCCCCCATGACAATGTTATCATCCATATAAACTCTTGAGACAAATTCCTTATCGTGAGCTGGGCCTGATTCAGATATTATTTCGTAGCGCAAACTTCTTTTATCAGATTGTAACAATTCCTGAAGTTTGCTTTTATAGTCATTGTCTTCTTTGTGTAAATTCTTTATGATAATTGGAAATACTATTTTTTCTAAAACTTTATTAACTTCTAAAAGACCTTTATCAACATAGATAGCACCTAAAAAAGCTTCAAAAGCATCAGCTAAAACTGCTGGTTTATCTCTGCCGTTTGATATTTCTTCACCTTTTCCTAAAAGCAAATAATCGCCAAGATGAAAGGATTTAGCATACTTGTATAAGGCTTCTTCACAAACTTCTTGCGCTCTTTTTTTTGTCAATATTCCTTCAGATTCAGGAATATGATCATATAAGAACTTTCCGACTAAAAGATCTAATACTGCATCACCAAGAAACTCAAGCCTTTCGTTGCTCAAACAGTTATTCTCATTAGCGTAAGATGAATGAGTCATAGCTCTAATGAGAAGTTGATAATTATTAAATCTTAAGTCAAACATCATTTCAAGTTCTTTAATATTTTTACTCATCTTCCAATTCCTTAGTAGAATCTATATATTCTTTAACTGATTCAAAGACTTTTTCTCTGACGACATTGGCAGCTTGGCGAATTCCATTATAAAAGCCATAAGCTTTTGAAGCTCCTTGAGCTTTAATGACTGGTTTATATAAACCATAAATTATCGCACCGCCAATTTCTTCAGCTGAAACAACTCGCTTAAATTCATTTAAATTTTTTCTAGCTAATAAAGCTCCTATTTTCCCGAAGAACGTGCTTGTTAAATGTTTTTTTAACATTTTACCCATACCTTTGGCAGCACCTTCAGCTGTTTTCATAACGATATTAGCCGTGAAGCCGTCACTGATAAGAATATCCACTGGCGGATCAAATACAACTTTAGGTTCTACATTTCCATAAAAAGTGAAGAGATCAGTATCTTTAAAAAGTTTAAATACTTCTTGATCAAATTCTCTACCTTTTCCGTCTTCAGCACCAATATTGATTAAACCAACTTTAGGATCTTCTATCTTCAATATTTTTTGTGCATATATTTTTGCGAAATATGCTTGTTGGAGCATATATTCTGGTTTTATTGATAAATTAGCCCCAGCATCTAAAAGAATTGTATGTTGACCGTCAACTCTAGGAAGTAAAGGAGCAATTGCAGTTCTTTTGAATCCTTTCATTCTTCTTACTAATAAATGCGCTCCGGCAATTAAAGCTTGAGTCGCTCCACTAGATACAACAGCGTCGCTTTCATCAGTTCTTAAACTTGATAAAGCAACGACCATTGAAGAGTCTTTATGCGTTTTAATAGCTTGTATAGGATTCTTTTCTCCCATAGGAATTGCATATTTAGCATCGATTATATTAATTCTGGTTGAGTCAGTTAAATAAGGCAATATTAAATCCTTATCACCGTATAAATTTATTTCGATATCATCAATTTTTTTGATCGCTAGCATTGAACCTAAGACTTGTTCTTTAGGTGCGTAATCTCCACCCATAGCATCTACGCCGATTTTAATCATTCTTAACACCTCTTTATTTAAAAATTATATCATATGTTAATCTAAATTATAAGAATCAATTGATTTGATAACTTTAAAAACTAATTTTTTAGAAATTTCATCTTTACTTTTCAAAACTTCGGTCGCATCTTCAAAAGCCATTTCTCTAAGATTCTCGTCAGTTATAATGTTTGCGAATTTAAAACTAGGTATACCTGATTGAAGAGATCCAAAAACTTCACCAGGTCCTCTAAGTTTTAGATCATGCTCACTAATTAAAAAACCATCATTAGTCTCTTCAAGTATTTCAAGTCTTTCACTCTCTTCTAAAATATTATCAACCATTAAAAAGCAATAAGCAGAAAAGTCATTTCTACCAACCCTTCCGCGCAATTGATGAATTTGAGATAAACCAAACATATTAGCGTTAAATATCAACATTGCGGTAGCGTTATTGACATTAACACCAACTTCAACAACTGTAGTTGAGATTAATATATTAGTTGAATTATTGTAAAAGTTTGTTAGAGTATTAATTTTTTCATCATCGGACATTTTACCGTGTAACATATCTATTTTAGCGGTTTTAAATCTTTTTCTTATAATCTTGAAAGCTTCTTCAACAGATATTTGATTTCTTGTTTCACTCTTTTCTATCAATGGACATATTACATATATTTGATGATTATTTTGTATTTCTTTATCGATAACCTTAAATGCCTTTTCTAAAGAATCATTATCAATAATTTCAGTTTTAATATTTTTTCTGTCGCTCGGTTTTTCTTTTATTGTTGAGACATCTGTGTTTTCAAACATCGAAATAGCCAAAGTTCTTGGTATTGGTGTAGCTGTCATCATTAAGATATCTGGGTTGACGCCTTTTTCTCTTATGACTTTTCTTTGTTCAACTCCAAAGCGTTGTTGTTCATCAATAATTACAAAACCTAATCTAGAGAAATTAATGTTCTCTTGGAGTAGACTATGAGTTCCTATTATTATATCCACTTTATTTTCTGATAAAGCTTTTGCAATTCGTTTCTTCTCTAGTTGAGATATTTCAGAAGTTAATAGTTCAATTTTAACATCTATACCATTTAAATATCTCTTAAAAGTTTGGAAGTGTTGTTGGGCTAATACTAATGTGGGTGCTAATATGGCTACTTGATAGTTAGACGTAACTATTGCATAAGCAGAAATCAAGGAAACAATAGTTTTACCTGAACCAACATCTCCCTGTAACAAGCGATTCATTCTCGTGTCTTTGTTAAAATCTTTGAATATATCGTTTGTAGCTGATTTTTGATCATGTGTTAACTCAAATGGTAAAGTTTGAATTAATGACTTAACTTTAGTTATATCATAATTTTTTTTAGGAGTAATAATACGTTGATTTAATTTCTTAATAGTTTCTACTCTTACAGCGAAATATAAAAATTCTTCATAAGCCATTCTTTCTTTTGCTTTTTGAACATCGCTGATTTTTTCAGGCAAATGAATTTTTTTTATAATTTCATCAATCGATTCAAAATTTCTTTTTCGTTTGATGAAATGAGGTAAATTATCAATGATTTTATAATCTTGTTTTATGATATTTTCAATAATTTTTCTTATTCTGTAGTCAGTTATTTCTTTAATATTATACAAGGGTTTTATGCCTTCTTGAAAATTAGAGAAAAGCACTATATTACTGGCAGAAAAGCTATTAAAATTTTTTAAGAATTTTCCTGTAGCTACTATATATTCTCCCGGATTTATTGAATGACTTAAGAATTCTCGGTTAAAGATTGAAACTTGAAATTTAAAGTTTTCAATTTTCGCTGAAAAAGTTAGTTTTGTGAGTTTTTTTCGGATATAAAATACCTTAGGTTTACTTGTAACTTCTATTTTCAATATTAACGTTTTTTCTAATTCTTTTTCTTCAATATTGTTTAAATAATTAATCTCATATTTCCGAGGAAAAGTAAAAAGCATGTCTTCGATAGACATTATATTCAATTCATTTAATTTATTTAATGTTACTTTTCCAACACCAGAAATATTTTGTAAATCCATTTCTACCTCGCCAGTAATTTAATTATATAAAAAAAAGGAGTATCTAACAATACCCCTTTATCAAATTACTCAACTGATATTATATATGAATATATCTCTTGACCGCCGTTGATTACATCAACTTCCAGTCCATGTTCTTCTTCAATAAGCTCTATAATTTCATCAACTTCAGTTTTTTCAACATCTTTACCATACATGACAGTAACAATCTCGGCTGATTCATCAATCATTTTTGACAACAATTCTTTTACAGTATCGATTCTTTCTTTGGATGTATTAACGATTTCGCCATCAAAAATACCCATAAAATGATCTTTAGAAATTTCCATGCCGTTATTTTTTGAATCTCTAATCGCAAAAGTAACTTCGCCTGTTTTAACTTTTGTTAAATATTCACTCATCTCTTCGATATTTGCATCGATTTCTTGAGTAGCATCAAACATTGTTAAAGCAGAATATCCTTGGGCAACCGTTTTAGCTTTTAAAACATGTACATCTTTATCTTCAATCATATCTCTTGCTGTTTCAGCTGATAACATAACGTTTTTATTATTAGGAATAATAATGATATGATCAGCATTTATAGCTTCAACAGCTTTTATGAAATCTTCAACTGATGGATTCATAGTTTGTCCACCATCAATTATATAATCGCAACCCATTTCGATAAATGTTTCTTTTAAACCCTTACCATTTACAACAGCAACAATCGCGTATTTTTTCTTTATTTTTGGAGCTCTTGATAAACTGTGGTCATGACCGCAATTGCAATCATCTTGACGCTCAGCTTCTTGATGAATCAAAACTTCAGTATGTTGTAGATTCATATTTTCAATCTTCAAATTAACGAAGAAACCAAAATGTTGAGCTAAGTTTAACGCATCTCCAGGTGTTTGGGTATGAATATGAACTTTTAAGATGTTTTCATCTTGAACAACTACCAAAGAATTACCTAACGGTGAAATCATGTCGATAAATTCTTTTTGTGAAAACTCGCTCATTTTCTCTATTTGCATAATGAATTCGGTACAATAACCAAAATCTTCACCTTCTTGATGAGTATAATGAGTTAAATCAACTTTATAGTCACCAGATGGTTCCACCTTATCTTCATAGAATTTACCTTTTAAGGCATCTCTCATACCTTCAACAATTTCAATAAATCCAGCGCCACCTGAGTCAACTACTCCAACTTCTTTTAAAACCGGAAGTAATTCAGGTGTGTTTTCTAAGGATACATATAATTCTTTTAAATATAAATCGAATAATTCTTCAAAATCTTCAACATCTTCATATACTGAAATAGCTTCGTCAGCGCCTTCTCTTGAGACTGTTAACATCGTACCTTCAACAGGATGAATTACAGCTGCATAAGCTTGTTCAACGCCACTTCTTAAAGCGTAAGCGAAAGTTTCTACATCAGCAACGTCAACATCAATTAAGCCTTTAGATATTCCACTAAAAAGCTGAGATAGAATAACACCACTATTACCTCTAGCTCCCATTAACATTCCTCTTGCTAAAGCTTTAGCGACTTTACCAATTGATGTTTCGTCTAAATCTCTAATTGCATTTGCACCAGCTGACATAGTCGCAGACATATTTGATCCAGTATCACCATCAGGTACAGGGAATACGTTAAGATCATTGATTCTATTCATATTATTTTTTAATTTTACACTACCATTAACTATCAAATCTCTAAATAATTTTCCATCTATTTGATTTGTAGACATATTTAAAACTCCTTTTAAATTCTGATTGATTATTCATTTAAGTCTAATTTTAATCTTAAAAAAAAGCAATAGCATTATAACATAAGGTATATAAAAAAGCAATAATTTTGAATAGTCAAAGCGTTATCTTAAAATTAAATATTTTTTTCTTGCAATTTTACTTATATATGATAAAATAGTAATGCTGAAATCTTTAGAAGAAACGGAGTGATATCATGCCTAGAGTATGCAGTGTAACAGGTAAAAAATTTATGACTGGTAACAACCGTTCACATTCTTTGCACGCCACTAAAAAACAATGGAAAGCAAACCTACAAAAAGTCAGAATTATCGATGAAGATGGTCAAGTAAAACGAGTATACGTTTCTGCTAGAGCATTAAAATCAGGAAAAGTTGAAAGAGCTTAAATTTTTAACCGAATACAAGAAGGAAAAGCAGAATACTTTCTGCTTTTTTCTTTTTATTTAAATTCGACCGTTACGCTTTTAAGCGTTTCATCGTACTCTAAAGTGTTATGATCTAAAGAATAATAATAAAGTGTAACTGAATCACCCGATTCAAAATTTTCATAAAGATATTCATAATAAGAGGCTTGGTCAACAAGTTCATAATCGTTTATTTTAACGATTATATCTCCACTCTTAATTCCAGAATCACTTAAGGTAGTATATTGTGGCACAAGATAAACTAAAAATCCTTTATTAACACCTATAGGAAGGGTTAAAGTTATTTCCGAAGGTATGACTACCCCATTAATATTCAAGTTAACAACCGAAACTTGGCCAGCATTATAAAAATCAATGACTTCATAATAACTAGCGCCTAATCTAGGCATGATCGTAAATTGAGGTAAATTATCAGCTTCAATTCTTTCAATGATTCTTTTTACCAAATTTATAGGTATTGCAAATCCCATACCTTCAATATCGGT
>JAVEVN010000016.1:0-12117 GCA_034005025.1 Candidatus Izemoplasmatales bacterium
GAAATTGGCAAAGTAAATGTCTTAGAACTTGAAAAAATGTAATAAAAAAAGCAAGTGGCTCCAACCACTTGCTTTGTTTTTAAAATAATCTTTGATCGATGTTTCTAAAATAGAAGACAATCAAATGAGTGATAATATCTTGAATGCGTTTGATATTGTTGATATTGTCGCGGAAGACAGAAAAAACTGCTTGAACAAAACTTGATGCGATAATTTTTAGTAAGTAACGATCGAATTTTTTAGGATTGTATTGATTAACTTTATTGATCATCAATGTTTCAATTTGAGATTTTATTTTTAAATAATGATTTCCACTTGGATCGAGAGTCATTATGTAAATTTCTCTAGTATAAGGTTTCAATACACTCATAATGTAAGCGACTAATTGATTTACATCATCAATTGTATTTATTTTAGTAATATTTAACTCTTGGTCAAAATTAGCTAAATCATCGATAGCTCTTTCCGCAGGCAGTAAAATTTCTTTGAATAAAGTTTCTTTATTTTTATAATAACGGTAAATGTTTCCGACGGTAATGTTTGCTTTATCGGCAATTCTACGCATATTAGCATTTTGGAAGCCATACTCAAAAAACTCTAAAATCGCACCCTCAACAATGGCATTTCTTACGCTTTCCTTTAATACTTGCATAACTTTACCTCCTTAATCATAAAATCTAATAAATTACAATGTTTATCATAAATTAATTATAGATAACTATGAAGTATTATACAATAAATTTATGAGTTGTTACGGCAACATGTCGTTTTGTGACAATAAAATAATAAAATTATACACGATATAAGTAAACTTAAATTTATTATTTTTTTAATTTATCTTTAACATTTCTGTAGTGTTTGCAAAAAAATTTTTTAGTGAAATATCATTTAATCGCTTATTATTAATATTTCCCAGATAAAATTTTATTAAAAATCTATAGTTTATTGACATAAACCCACTGGCGTTATATAATTTTACTATACTGTGAGGTGAAACTATGAAAAAGTTTTTTGGGTACTTACTTTTAATCATTTCTGTATTGATTATTGCTGTTGTTTCTGTACCTTTTAATGATATTAGCCAATGGGGTTTTGAACTGCCTTTCCTAACTGATTACGAGTTATTGATAAAGGCTGGTATTGGCGGTTTTTCAATTGTTTTAGGTGTTTTATTCTTCTTTGTCAGCAATAAGCAATACAAAGAAAACGGAAGTGCAACTAATTGCGCTAGAAATCTTGCTGTTATTCCGATGTTTACATATTCTATTGCAGCAATGACTTATACAGGCTTCTTAGCACTTCAATTATATCGTTATTATATTCCTTCTCAAATCCAACTTTTCTTATTTATTGGAAGTATCGGAATTGTATTAGCAATGCTGGTTATTGGGTATATTTTAATAATGGAATATAAGAAAACATCTTCACTCGGAAGATTGATTAGATCCTTAATTTTATTAGTTTCCGTGTTGGCTACTGCAGCCTTTTCTTATGTTCATTTAATCTATAGAGTTGGTGATAATTATCCTTTGATTTCCACATCTAAAGCGATATTTGCTGTTCCATTCGTAGTAGTTATAATTTTCGTTTATTTAATCCTTGGTAATTTAATCTATAAAAAGACAAGTGAAAACGAGGAAATGGAAAAAGAATTAAAGGGAGAAAATTCTAAAGAAAAAACTTCGGCAATCGTTTCTAAAGAACAACCGATAACTACAAAAGAAAACATTGACCCTACTGATATAGTTTTTGCTGATGTTGCAGTTGATCCTGAATTCTCAAAAATGGCATCTGTATCAAATCAACCTAATTCAATTGAATACTATATTGAAAAACCGAAAATGTTTAAACCGTTAAATCCTACCTTTGATGAATTGGTAGCTTATGTTAGAGAATTACCGCAAGTAGTAACTAAACTTGATGATGATCGCGTAACTTTTTATGTTGATAGAAAGCCATTCTTAGTTTTGATGAATTTTGGAAATTATTATAGAATGGCATTTAAATATGATTTGGAACAAGGTATTAGATTAATCATCAAATATCCGACTATTTCTAAGAACAAATCTACAAAAGACGAGTTGTGGTTCAAAGCAAATAATTATGGAGACATCCCTAAGGAAGTCATCTATAGTATTGTTAAAACAGCTCATAATAATTTTAGCAATTAAGCAGCTTATTTTAAGTTGCTTTTTTTATAGTTTTTTTGGTTAAATCAATTGAAGGAAAAACCTTTATATGATATTATTAAAATGAGGTGATAAATATGAAATTCGAAGAGGTAGAAGCTCTTAAAGAGCAATTGATCAGCAAGAAAAAAACGATGACTAAATCACAACTTCAAGAAATCTGCGATGAGTTTGACAAATTATTCATCTACGAATCGACAAGTTTTGATAATGATGACTTTACTTATGAAGACGTTTGTTTCTTGTTGGAAGATCATTCACGCGAATTCCCTGATAAAAAAGCGAATCGCAGACAAGCGATAATCAATAATTATCATGCGATAAATATGGTTCATAAGCTTGTTGAAAAAGGGACTGAATTGAGTGAAAACATAGTTAAAGATTTACATCAAGTTTTAGTTGATGGAATTATCACTGGCGGTGTATATCGCACAAGAGATTTATTTATTCTCGGAGCTAAACACGTTCCACCTACATATTTGAAAATATTCAAAAAGATGGATGCTTATTTCAATGATCTGGCAAATCCTGAACTCAAAGGACTTGAAAAAGCAGCTTATGCACACTTGCAATTATTAAAGATTTATCCTTTCATGGATGCCAATGGAAGATTAGCTAGACTGTTGCTTAATTATCAATTGGAACTTGAAGGATATTTACCAGTTTCTATCACCAAAGCAAATCGTGACGAATATTTCAAAACGATTGATGAATACAAAATAAATAAAAAAATTGAACCATTCACCGAATTCCTAGCAAAACTGGAGATTGAAAGAATAAAAGAATTTATCAAGAGAGATTAAATTCTCTCTTTTTAATGTAAGAATAAAAGGAGGACTTAAGATGAAATATGTTAATTATCCAAAAGAAGAAATCAGAAGACTTAGTTATTATTTAGCTACAGAAGAATTTCTCGCAAGAAATTATCCTGCCGATGAATATTTCTTTATGTGGCAAGTTAAACCGACAGTAATCTTCGGACGCAATCAATTGATTGAAAATGAAGTAAATTTAAAATATGTGAAAGAAAACAATATTGAGTTTTATCGCCGCAAATCAGGTGGCGGTTGCGTTTACGCTGATTTTTCAAACATTATGTTTTCCTTTATCACTCCGACGTTTAATAAAGATTTCGTATTTTCTACTTATTTAAACCGTGTTGCGGATATCTTAAAACAATTAGGTTTAAACGCTTATGTTTCTGGAAGAAATGACATCTTGATTGATGGCCTTAAAGTATCTGGTAATGCCTTTTATCAAGTGAATTCAAAATCAATTGTTCATGGTACAATGCTCTATAACACAGATTTGTCTGCAATGGTTAAAGCTATTACACCGGATAATGAAAAGTTGATATCAAAAGGAATCGATTCTGTAAGAAAAAGAGTTACGAACGTTAAAGATCATTTGGATATGACTATCGAATATTTCAAAGACTTCATTAAAAACAATATAGCAGATGAAGAAATCACTTTAACTGAAGCTGACTTAATTGAAATTTCTAAAATTGAAGAGACTTATTTGAAAGATGATTTTATCTACGGCAAGAACCCAAATTATACAGTAAAAAAGAAGAAAAAAACTGAGGCTGGTATCATAGAAATATCTTTAGAATTAAAAAATAATATCGTCAAAAGAATGAATATGTTAGGAGACTATTTCTTGATTGGCGATGAAGACGAATTCTTGAATAATTTCCGTAACAAAGAGTTTAATGAAGAGGAATTTTCAAAAGTTTTGACTAAAGTTAATATCAACGATTTTATCTATAATTTATCGAAGGAAGAATTTTTACAAATATTATTCTAAAGAATAAATATGTGTTATAATAATTTTGAGGTGGAGTATGGAAAATTTAAAAAAGACATGTCTTTATGATAAACATGTTGCTTTGAATGCAAAAATGGAAGAATTTGCCGGCTATAGCATGCCGATAGTTTATGATAGCATTAAAAATGAACATTTAGCAGTTAGAAATAATGTCGGAATGTTTGATGTCAGCCATATGGGTGAAATTATCATCAAAGGTAAAGACGCGTTAGCTTTTGTTGAAAAACTATTTACAAATAAAGTTGAGACATTAAATGACGGCCAAGTGGCTTACGGAATGATGCTTTATCAAGACGCGGGGGTAGTCGATGATTTATTGGTTTATCGACTTAATGAGGAATATTTTTTACTAGTTGTCAATGCCAGTAATGTTGCTAAAGATTATTCTTGGATTGTTGAAAATAGTAGTGATTTTGATGTCTTAATTCAAAATGTCAGTGAAGATTATCAAGAGATAGCGGTTCAAGGACCAGCTTCTGAAGAAAAAATCCTAAGCATATTAAATATTGATTTGAAAGACTTAGCTTTTTTCTATTTTGCGAATTATGAGTATAAAAATCATCATCTTTTGATATCTAGAACCGGATATACTGGAGAAGATGGTTTTGAAATCTATGCTTCAGCTGAAGCTATAGAAGAAATCTGGGATGTTTTACTTGAAAATGATGTTGTTCCTTGCGGACTTGGCTCAAGAGATACGCTTAGATTTGAAGCTGCTTTGCCACTTTATGGACATGAGTTAAGCAAAGATATCAATCCTTTAGAAGCAGGATTAGGTTTCTTTGTTAAACTTAAAAGTGATATTGATTTTATTGGTAAGAATGCTTTATTAGAAAAAGAAGAAAACTTAACAAGAAGAATAGTTGGAATTGAACTAACTGAAAGATCGATTCCTAGAGAAGGTTATGAGGTTTATAAAGGTGATAATTTGATTGGTTATATCACTACAGGTTATTTAAGCATTTCCTTAGAAAAACCAATCGCAATGGCAATGATAAATCGTCCGTTCACAAAAAAAGATACCGAGGTATTAGTCAAAGTCAGAAACAAAATGATTCCTGGCTTTGTAAGAGATAAAAAATTCTTAGATAAAAAATATAATAAAACGAAGGGAGCTTAATATGAGCAAATTAGTAGAAGGACTTTTCTATTCTAAAAGTCATGAATGGGTAAAGCCATTAGAAGATGACACAGTATTAATTGGTATTACAGATTTCGCACAATCAGAACTTGGAGATGTTGTCTTTGTCGACCTTCCTGAAGCGGGAGATACAATCAGCCAAGAAGATGAATTTGGTGCAGTTGAATCAGTAAAGGCAGCTTCAGATTTAATCGCGCCTGTAACTGGTGAAATTATTGAAGTAAATGAAGCTTTGGTTGGTGAACCAGAACTTCTTAATCAAGATCCTTATCAAAATTGGTTATTAAAAGTTAAACTAGAAAATCCGGATGAATTAGGTAGTTTATTAAGTTCTGCTGAATACGAAGAATTCATTAAATAGCGGGTGAATTAATTGTTTAAATATTTTCCACATACTAAAGCTGACATTGAATCAATGTTAAAGTCTTTGAACATCTCGTCAATTGATGAGTTGTTTAAGGACGTACCGGAAAGTGTAATTTTTAACAGCGATTACGATGTCCCTAGCTTTATGTCTGAATCAGAGTTAAGAAATCATTTTACAGAGTTAGGTAAAAAGAATCAAGAATTAACTCTTTTTTCAGGTTTAGGGATCTACGATCATTATCAACCAGCTGTTATTGGTGCTTTGACATCAAGACAAGAATTTATGACATCATATACGCCTTATCAACCGGAAATTTCACAAGGCACTTTACAATATATTTTTGAATATCAATCAATGATCCAAACCCTAACTGGTATGGATGTTTCCAACGCTTCGATGTATGACGGTACAACCGCAACTGCTGAAGCGTGTTTTATGGCTTGTTCTTTAGCTAAAAGAGATAAAATTTTAATTTCATCAACTTTAAATCCAAACACGATAAATGTTATTAAAACTTATTTGCAGTATAAAGGTTTGACTTGGGAATTTATCGATGAAGTAGATGGATTAGTTGATTTTTCCGATTTAAAAGTAAAATTAGATGATAAAATTGCCGGAGTAGTAGTGCAAAAGCCAAACTTTTACGGTTTGATAGAAGATTATGAAGGTTTTTCTGAAGTTATTAAAGCTAATAAATCATTATTTATAATTAACGCTGATATTTCTACTTTAGGAGTTTTAAAATCACCTAAAGAAGATGGTGCCGATATCGCTTGTGGCGATTGTCAAAGCTTGGGTATGCCTGTAGCTTTCGGCGGGCCGACTTTAGGATACTTAGCGACTCAAAAACCTTATGTTAGAAAGATGCCAGGAAGAATCTGCGGTTTTACTCATGATTTAGAAGGTAAAAGGGCTTTCGTTTTAACATTGCAAGCACGTGAACAACATATTAGAAGATCCAAAGCCAATAGCAACATCTGTTCAAATCAATCTTTAATGGCTCTTTTTGTTACAATATATCTTTCTTTAATGGGAAAAAAAGGTTTAGTTGAAGTTAATAATCTATCATATCAAGGTGCACATTATCTCTATGATAATTTAGTTAAGTTGAACACTTTTTCTGATCCTTTTAAGAAGCCTTTCCTTAAAGAATTTACTTTGGAAACGACTATTCCTAAAGAAACTATTCAAACCGCTCTTATAGAAGCCGGTATTTTCGGTGGAGCGAGCCTGGATGTTTTCGGTGAAAAATATGAAGGATTAATTAACTTTTCCGTAACTGAAAAAAGGACTAAAGCAGAGATTGATAATCTCATTAAAGTATTGGAGGGATTATCATGATAAATTACAATAAAATGATATTTGAGTTATCAAACTCAGAAAGAATCGGTTTTTCTTTACCGAAAAGTCGTTTCAACGAATATGATATTAATCAAATAAATGATAATTTACTAAGAAAAGAAGATACGCTTCTTCCTGAAGTTTCTGAACTGGATGTTTTAAGACATTTCACTAATATTTCCAATAAGAATTTTGGAGTTGAAAACGGCTTTTATCCTCTTGGATCCTGCACGATGAAATACAATCCAAAAATAAATGAAGAAATGGCTTCGTTAAGCGCTTTTAAGAATTTACATCCGCTTCAACCAGTAAATTCTGTTCAAGGGGCTTTAGAGGTTTACTATAATTTGCAAACCTATCTCTCAGAAATTAGCGGCTTGAAAGAATTCTCACTTAATCCTTATGCTGGAGCACATGGTGAGTTGGTAGGGCTAATGATTATCAAGGCATATCACGAAGACAGATCTGATTTTAAGAGAACTAAAATAATCATACCGGATTCCGCTCATGGAACTAACCCGGCATCAACTGTCGTTTGCGGAATGGAAGTAGTTGAAATCAAATCGAATGAAAGCGGCCGAGTTGATTTGGAAAGCTTAAAAGCAGTTTTGAATGATGAAATTGCCGGAATGATGTTAACTAATCCGAATACCTTAGGCATCTTTGAAAACGATATTTGTGAAATCACAAAACTCGTTCATGACGCCGGAGGATTAATGTATTACGACGGTGCAAACTTAAATGCGCTTTTGGGTAAAGTAAGACCTGGAGATATGGGCTTTGACGTGATGCATATCAATTTACATAAAACCTTCTCTACACCTCATGGCGGCGGTGGACCTGGATCAGGTCCGGTTGGTGTTGTTGACAGCTTAACAAAATATCTACCTAATCCAAGAATCAAAAAACTTGATGATTATTATTATATAGAAAATAGCGGCGATGCTTTAGGGCAAATTTCCAATTACTTTGGTAACTATCTAGTAGCTTTAAGAGCTTATACATATATTAGAACTTTAGGTAAAGAAAATTTATCTTTAGTTGGTAGATATGCGACCTTAAATGCAAATTACATTTCTAACGCATTAAAAACCGCTTATGATTTGCCGATTCCTGGTTATTGTATGCATGAAGTTGTATTTAACGGTTTGATAAATAAGGATACTACTGTTAAAACATTAGACATAGCGAAGAGATTGTTGGATTATGGTATGCACGCTCCGACAATTTATTTCCCATTGTTATTCCCACAGGCGATAATGATTGAACCTACAGAAACCGAATCTAAAGAGACAATTGATGATTTTATCAATATTATGCATAAAATAGCGATTGAGGCTAAAGAAAACCCTGATCGCCTCAAAGAAGCGCCACTTAAAACGCCAATCAGAAGAACTGATGAAGTTTTCGCTGCTAAAATGATGATTTTTTCCTACAAGGATTATTTAGAATATATCAATAATCGAGGATAATAATATGAATATTTTTAATTTGTTTGGCGTCATGGATATCTTGATCGTTGGTAGTGTAATTGCCATGGTCATCTTTGGTTTTAAATCTGGTTTTTTACTAAAAGTCATTAAACTGGCTTCGAGTCTTTTTGGTTTGATTGCTTCCTTACTTCTAGCAAGACCTTTTTCTAAAGTTTTAGATTCTTGGTTTGGTGAAGGAATAGCAGTTAAAATCAACGCTTATTTGCTCGATAAAATCACCAACGGTTCAATGGTTGAAACTGAAGAAAATATCCGCCAAGCTTTAAGTGAACTAGCATTGCCGGAGTTTATCGTCGATTGGATTGTAAATGCTGTTGACGCTGAAAGCTCAATTCAAGGCTTTGTCGATTCAGTCACACCGATGCTTAAGGATTTAATTTTGATCTTGATAGCTTTTGTTGCCTTATTCTTTGGATCAATGTTGGTATTCTTGTTGCTGAAAGCTTTAGCTAAAATGATAACTTCAGTGCCAGTCATAAAACAGGTAGATAAATTTTTGGGAGCTATATTTGGGCTTTTCAAAGCTACAATCTTAATTTATGTATTATTGTTCTTGTTAGGTTTATTAATTTCTGTTCCAGCAATCAATAATCTAATTGGTGATTTCTTGATTGTCGACATGCAACTTGACAACGATAATTTCCGGATCTCTAAATGGCTTTATGACAATAACATATTTAAATATCTCGTCTATGTTTTTATAGCGGTAATTTAAAAAAGAAAAACGTTCGTTTGAACGTTTTTTTTAATAATCGGTAATAATCTGTTTTAATGTTTCTACTAAATCTTCTTGTTTGACTTTTTTTACTTTCTTTCCGTCAATGAAAAGTAAAGCTTCCTTTAATCCTCCAGCAACCGCGATATTTGCTTCCTTAGCCTCTCCAGGTCCATTAACCACGCAGCCCATAATTGCGACCGTGATATCTTTGTTTATGGTTTCCAAGAATTTTTCTATTTCGTTGACAACAGGAATCATATCGTATTGAATTCTTCCGCAAGTAGGACAAGAGACTAGTTTTGGCTTTTTAAAAAGACCTAAATTAGCCAGAATTTCTTTAGCTACTCGAATCTCTTCAACGGGATCAGCTGTCAGAGAAACTCTGATTGTCGAGCCAATACCTTGATAAAGCAAAGTTCCTAGACCAATCGAAGAAGAAATTGTGCCGCTAAAACTACTTCCGGCTTCAGTTACACCTAAATGCAGCGGATAATTAAAAGTTTCAGCTGCTAAGACATTAGCTTTTATCGTATCGATGACATTAGATGACTTTAAAGAAATGATGATATTGGTAAAATTAAATTTTTCCAATAATTCCACATGATATTTAGCTGAAGCGACCATTGCTTCAGGTGAAGGCTTGCCATAGATTTCTAAGATATGTTTTTCTATTGATCCGGAGTTTATCCCGATTCTAATCGGAATAATTTTAGCGTTGCAAGCGTCGCAAACTTTCTTGATGTTCTCTTCGGATCCGATATTGCCCGGATTGATTCTAATCTTGTCAATTCCTGATTCAACCGCTGTTAGAGCTAGGCGATAATCAAAGTGAATATCCGCTACTAAAGGAACATTAATTCTTTCTTTGATTTCTTTTAAAGCTAATGCGTCTTCCATATTCAACACAGCAACTCTGACAATCTGGCATCCAGCGTTTTCTAAAGCGTTTATTTGCGCAACGGTTTTTTCGACATCCTTAGTTCTTGTGTTTGTCATCGATTGAATAATGACTTGGTTATCTCCGCCGATATATAAATCTTTAACTTTAATTTTTTTTACCATTTCTCTTGTATACATAATTTACCTCAAAACTTTATCTTATATTTAACATTATACTACAAACTATAAAAATTTATTGATTAAAAACTTTATCTGCGAATAAATTATGGTAAAATATATCCTGTAAGAGGTGTGATATGTTAAGTGTCCAAGGTATAGGAGCTACTAACGGCAAGGGTGCCGGTATAGCGGTTATTCATAAAAAAACATTGATTAAATTTAATGAAAAAAACTATGGCCAAGAGGCTATGGCTCTCTTAAATGAAGGTTTGACCTCTGCAATTGATGAGATAGACACTTTGATTAAATTATGTAATGAATGCGAAGAGTTAGATATTCTAATCGCTCATAAATTAATGTTGGAAGATGAAGAAGTTAAGCTAAGAATAACCGAAGAAATCAATAAAGAAGAAGAGTTATTAAGAGCGGTTAAAAATGTTGAAGAATACTATTATAATCTCTTTAAAGAAATGCCAAGCGAAATCTTTAATTCCAAGGCTTTAGATGTCGAAGACGTGTTTGAAAGATTATTGCAAGCGATAAAAAAACAAAGTTCATCAAGACGGATTAATAAAAACTTTATTCTTGTTTGTGAAGAACTTTTACCGACAACAATCTACGATTATCCTTTAGAATACATCAAAGGTATAGTCGCTAAAAAAGGCTCGATGTTCTCTCATGGAATAATTATTGCTAAATCAAAAAATCTTCCTGTCGTAATTGGCGTTGATATTAGCGTTATTCAACAAAATGATTATCTGGTAGTCGATGGATTAAGCGGGAAAGTTGTTTTAATCAGCGAATGAAATTATTTTCATTCGTTTTTTTCTAGTTTTTACATCTTATTTTGATTTTAAAAATAAACTTAGTAAAACTCTAATATTTAGGGTTGAAGTAAGGGCTTACATCGTTTATAATAGTAATGATGTCTAAATATTATGGAGGTAGAGTTTTGACTGATATTGATTACAAAAATTTAGGGTTTAAGGTTAGAGATGTCCACGCAAATTATATATCTTATTATAAGGACGGAAAGTGGGACGACGGAGTATTAAGAAAAGAAGATACAATTACCATTTCAGCTTATTCAACGGCTTTACATTATGGCCAAGAAGCTTTTGAAGGAATGAAAGCTTATCGCCGTAAAGATGGAAAGATTCAAATTTTTAGAATGGATGAAAATGCACTTAGATTACAAAGATCTGCGGATAGAATCTTAATGCCGAGAGTTCCGATGGATAAATTCATCGATGCAGTCAAGCAAGTAGTAATAGCTAATAAAGATTTAGTTCCACCATATGGATACGGCGCTTCTTTATATATTAGACCTTATCTTATCGGTGTTGGTAGAAACTTAGGGGTTAGACCAGCTCCTGAATATATTTTTGGAGTTTTAGCTTCACCGGTTGGATCATATTTTAAAAGCGGTTTATCACCGGTTAATTTTATAGTGACCGATAAGGATAGAGCTGCGCCAAATGGGACTGGACAAGCCAAGGTTGGCGGTAATTACGCGGCTAGCTTGATGAGTCATGAACAAGCTCAAGAAGCAGGTTACGCTGATTGTATTTATCTTGATCCATTAACCCATACTAAAATTGATGAAGTAGGCGCTGCAAATTTCTTTGGCATTACAAAAGACGATGTTTTTGTGACACCGCAATCAAGCAGTATCTTACCTAGCATTACCAAAATGAGTTTATTATATATAGCTGAACATTATTTGGGAATGAAAACTGAAGTTAGAGATATCTATATTGACAATCTAGACGAACTTAAAGAAGCTGGCGCTTGCGGTACTGCAGCTGCGATAACTCCAATCGGCAGAATTGATTTCAACGGGAATAAACATGTTTTTTATAGTGAAACCGAAGTCGGTCCTGTTACTAGAAAATTATATGATACTTTAATTGGAATTTACTTTGGCGATATTGAGGCTCCTGAAGGATGGATAACTGTAATTGAATAAATAAGAGCGA